>JAEUTR010000575.1 GCA_016787365.1 Bacteroidia bacterium | reverse complement strand
TTCCAAAAATATTTGAAAACTTACGTTTACCATTAAACGAAAAAATGAAGTATGTACAAAAATTAGTACTACTGCATTTACGCCCTATTGTGTTGGCAAAAACTGAAATTACAGATAGTGCCATACGCCGTGTATTGTTTGAAGCAGGTGATGATGTAGATGATTTAATGGCATTATGCGAAGCTGACATCACCACTAAAAATCCTAACAAAGTAAAACGTTATTTACAAAACTTTGAACTGGTTAGAGAAAAGTTAAAAGAACTGGAGGAGAAAGATAAAATACGTAACTGGCAACCACCAGTGAGTGGCGAAGAAATTATGGAAATTTTTAATTTATCGCCTTGTAAAAAAGTAGGTGATTTAAAAAATGCTCTGAAAGATGCCATACTTGATGGTATCATTCCAAATGACAGAGAAATGGCTTTAGTGTTTTTAAAAGAAAAAGCTAAAGAAATGGTTTAAAAACCATTTCTTACAATTTATAATTTACCCTAATTTAAAATATTCGCCGGCCTGTTTGGCAATTTCGTTACCATAAGCCAAAGATGCCGTAGCTGCAGGTGACGGAGAATTTATCACATGCATAGAGTTTCCTGAGAATTCAATTTTAAAATCATCCAGCATTTCGCCTTCTGGTCCCAAAGCCATTGCTCTGATACCGCAACGTTCGGCAGGAACAATATCATCCATTTGTAAATCCGGTATCAGTTTACGTAAACGATTCAGGAAATAGGCTTTGCTAAATGCGCCACGGTATTCATCCAATCCAAAACGCCAGTGTTTCCAAAAGAATTTCCAGGTGCCTCTAAAACCAAAAGCTTCCAATGTGTCTTTAAAACTAAATGCTGTTTTGCTATAACCTTCTCGGTCAAATACAAACACGGCATTTGGTCCACACTCTACGCCACCTTTAATCATTCGGGTAAAATGCACTCCTAAAAACGGGAACTTAGGATTTGGTACCGGGTAAATTAAATTTTTCACCTTACTTCTTCCCTTTTCAGTTAAGTCGTAATAATCTCCTCTAAATCCTACAATAGCCGAATCGGTTTTTACATGATCTTTTTTTGTAATTCTATCAGCCTGTAATCCGGCACAGGAAATAATGTACTTGCCATTAAATGTTCCTTTTTCGGTTACCACATCTGTAGTATCGCCTTTTTTAATAAAATCAATTACTTTATGTTCAGTTAAAACTTTGCAGCCATTATTTTTAGCATGTATTAATTCTACGTACTTACGGGCTACATCACTATAATCGATAATACCTGTACATGGCACCCAAATACCGGCAATACCTTTACAATGTGGTTCAATTTCACTAATACGTTTGGCATCTATCATTTCAATACCTTCAACCCCGTTAGCCACACCATTATTAAACACTTTGTTCATATGAGCTAACTCACTTTCTTCTGTAGCTACAATAATTTTTCCGCAAAGGTCGTGTGGGATATTGTGTTCTTTTACAAAACTCATCAGCTCTCTTCTTCCTTCAACACACTTTACCGCTTTATATGAACCCGGCTTGTAGTAAATACCCGAATGAATTACTCCTGAGTTATGACCCGTTTGATGGGCTGCCACTTCTTTTTCTTTTTCTAAAACTAAAATGGTTTTTGTGGGATTTTTGTCCTGTAACTTATAGGCTGTAGCTAAACCAACAATTCCTCCTCCAACTATAATGATATCGTAATGTGTAGTGCTCATTTGTAAATTGTCGTAAATTTGCCAAAAATAAGATTAATTATTGAATTGTAGATTTATAGAATTATAGATTGAAAATAAGTAATTAATTCTTAAAATCAACTATTCAATAACTCAATAATTGAACACATGAAGATTATTTGCATAGGCCGTAATTACGCCGAACACGCTAAAGAAATGAAAAGTGAAGTTCCTACAGAACCTGTGTTTTTCATGAAACCTGATACCGCTTTATTAAAAGATAGCGAACCTTTTTATTATCCGGATTTTACCAAAGATTTACATCACGAAATCGAAATCGTTATTAAAATCAATAAAGTAGGTAAACATATTGAAGAACAGTTTGCTCATAAATATTATGACGAAATTGGCTTGGGTATCGACTTCACTGCCAGAGATTTGCAAGCGCAATGTAAAGCAAAAGGTTTGCCATGGGAAAAAGCAAAAGCCTTTGATGCCTCTGCTCCCTTAGGTAAATTTGTATCAAAATCTCAGTTAGGCAATTTATCTGATATTGGTTTTGAATTAAAAATCAATGGAGAATCTCGTCAGGTTGGAAATACCAAAGACTTATTATTTAGTTTTGACAAAGTGATTGCTTACGTTTCAAAATTTGTAACACTAAAGGTAGGAGATTTAATATATACCGGAACTCCAGAAGGCGTTGGTCCCGTTAATATTGGTGACAAACTACAAGGTTATATTAAAGGCGATTTGTTTCTGGAATTTGAGGTGAAATAATTTTCACTTCCTTTTACTGTATACAGAGTAACGGTTTATCTATTTAGACAACAATAGTTCTTTTGGGTAAGCAAACTTTTTATTAAACACAAATTCTTTATCGGATAAGGTCATTAAAAAGGCAATTAAATCAACCTTTTCGTTGGATGTTAGCGCAATTGAGTTTTGCAACTCAGGTGCCAACGTTTTACTTTTTACAATGCCTTTTGTATAATGATGCATCACTTCCGATAGCTTTTTAAAACGTCCGTCGTGCATATACGGATAGGTATATTCAATATTACGAAGTG
>JAEUTR010000543.1 GCA_016787365.1 Bacteroidia bacterium | reverse complement strand
ACATGGGATTTATTATGTATTGCTGCCATTTCATCCGATACAAATGATGAATTTTTTAACCGGATTATTGGGATGTTTCCAAATACAGATTATCTAAAATTAAAATCAATCATTATAAAAACAGAGCCATTTTACGATGCTTTTATTTACGATGCTTACAAAACTAAAATTAATGATAGAGTGCGGGAGTTGCAGGGTTTAAGTCCTAAACTAAATGATTTGTTCGAAAAATTTAAATTATTTTACGGAAGTAGCTGGGATAAGTCTATTCCTTTTAATTTAACTATTTATCCGATAATAGGCCGTAGAGGACAAACAACAGCTACACCTCATGCCAATAGTTTGGAAATGGGTGTATTAACACATGAGGAAGATGTGTTTGATTTATTAGCAGTTGGAACGCATGAAATGTGTCATGTATTATATGATGAACAGCCTTTATGGCTTCAACAAAAATTAGATAGTGCATTTACCGATAGCATTAACCCGAACAAAAAATTTGCTTATAAATATATTGACGAAGCATTAGCTACAGCTTTAGGAAATGGATATGCCTACAAATATTTAGCCGATGAATTAGACTCAGGAGAGTGGTATAATGATAAATATATCAACGGCTTCGCAAAGGCTATTTACCCTCTAACAGAAGAATACATAAACAATAATAAACAAATTGACAATGTATTTATTTTAAAAGCAATTCGAATTTTTAAAGAAACTTTTCCAAATGCAATGTATGATTTAGAACCATTATTAATGACCACAGATATTTATTTTGAGGATGATTCCCTAAAAACGATAAATGATATACAAGGGAATCTTCATAATACATTTAGGATATATAGTAGCAATACATCCATTCCTATTATGGATAAAACATCTTTACAATTTATTAAAACTTCCAAAGAAACACAACTTATTATTATTCATAAAAATCAACTACAAAATTTAGCCCAACTAAAATTGATTTTTAAAAATCTAATAAGTATTCCTCCCGAAAAAAATATGCTCATTTCATTTTTAGATAAAAACAAAAGAGCAATTATTATACTTGTTGCCGAAAATAAGACAAAAGCCTTAGATGGGATTAAATTATTAAAAAACCAAAAGGAAATTGACCCTAAAAAATGGTGGGTTAAATTTTAACTTCAACAACAGAGCCCTCCTGTGAAGCATAATAAACAGGCGTTGTTGCTTTTCGTAATGCCAAGTATTTAGAATACGTTTCAGAGAAATTTTTACGTTCTGTAATTACTTCGTTGTAATTTCCATTAAGCCCAATCAACAATTCACAGGCTTCTCTCACGGCACCATTGCCACTTGATGCACCCGTGACATAATCTGCTAAAAAATGACGAATCACATACTCATTAAATAAGGGATTAGCATTGCGAGAAATAAAAACTCTTACGCCGCACACTTCTGCTAAACTTAAATCTAATACGTCGTCAAATACATAACATATTTCTTTTGTTTGTAAACCGAACATATCACACAAATGCTTTGTAGCATCCAACTTATTTGCAAATTTTGAGTATGAAGCATGAAAACGCTCTCTATCAACAAAAGTAAAAGCAGCACTGTTTTTTTCGCCAGATATAATAGCTGTAGTAGGGACTGTTTTATGATTTAAATAATAGGAAAATCTTAATAAGTTAGTCCCCATGCTATCCACTTCATTAAAGCGGCTTTGTAGTAAATGGTCTTTGCTACCATCTGTAAAAACCCCATCCCAATCAAACACAAATGCTTTTACGTGTTTTAATTTTTCCATTAACTCTGCTTCCGGTGTTATAAATTGGCCACCTATTTCTGTAAAAATTTGTGTAAGATGCGACATGTTTGTTTTTGTTTTTATCAGATAATAAAGATAGTTAATGTATTCATAAATATCTAATTCTATTGGGTTTACATCGTTATTCTAAAAACAACCACATAGGGACATAGATAAAGAAGAAAAGGGATAGAAAACGTTGTTTTTAAACATAGTTCTATGTTAAAACGAAGTTTTCTATTCTGAACTCACCTTGTTCTTTATTTCTATGTGGTTAAAGTTCTATACTACTTCCAAAAGATATTAATGAGAACTGACAAAGATTTGACAACAAAAAAGCGCTACCAAAATGGCAACGCTTTTAATTTAACCTTTAGAATAAAATTATCCTTTCATGTCTTGAATGTCTAACATCCCAACCGGCTTACCACCATCAGTAACAACAATCGTATCAACATTAGTTTTCTTAAATAAATTGCTAGCATCGTTTAATAAAACATTGCCATCGATCGTAATTGGCTCTCTATATTCCAAATCAGATAAATTTTTAGATAAAATATCTCTTCCTTTTTCTCCGATTAATTTTCTTAAACTACCATCTGTAAATACGCCTTTGATACTTCCATCAGCTTTAGTAACAGTAACTGCACCATAACCAAATTCAGTCATTTTAATAATAGCATCTGTTACAGAAGTGTTTTCGGCAACTAACGGATTAATTCCTTTAATAGCTTCTTTCACTTTCACCATCATTAAACGAGTATCCATGATAAATTGATCCGTTCCTAATGTTGTGAAGTTATTCTCTGTTAATTGTTTCATTACTTTTAATGGAACAGTAATCGTATGAACACCAACATTAATAGCATTACGCACGTGCTCTGCATGACGAACAGAAGAGAACATGATTTTTGTATCGTAATCATACAAATCTACTGCATTTACACATTGTTCAACTAAAGCTAATGCATCATGTCCTTGATCTTGTAAACGACCAACTAATGGACAAACATAAGTAGCACCAGCATGCATTGCCATATATGCTTGTTGTAAAGTATACACTAAATGTACATTTACTAAATATCCTTTATCACGTAACATTTTACAAGCACGAACACCTTCTAATGAAACGGGAATTTTAAATACTGTTTTCTTTGGATCTAGTCCTAAAGCTAATTGACGCTCCGCTTCCGCTAAAACTTCTTCGGCAGAATTTCCTAAAGCTTCAATTTGAAGTACAGGAACCATTTTGCTCAATTTCACAATCGTTCCATCGATATCTGTAATACCCTCTTTTTGCATGAAGGTAGGAGTAGTTGTAAGACCATTTAAGAATCCTAATTTAAAACCTTCTTCAATTTCTTTAAGGTTTGCTGAATCTAAGTATAATTCCATTTTTTACGTTTTTTATAAGATCCAAATATACATTTTTATAATTACGAATCAGTACGAATATACGAATCTGTATTAACAAGTTATGGTTCGTATATTCGTATGAAATTCGTAATTAAATATTTCTGAAATTATTGCTCTATAGCACGCACCCCAGGCAAACTTCCTTGCTCAATATACTCTAATAAAGCCCCTCCACCAGTACTCACATAACTTACCTGACTAGCTAGATTATATTTGTTAATAGCTGCAACGCTATCTCCACCACCAATCAACGAAAATGCCCCTAATTTAGTTGCTTCGGCAATAGCTAAAGCCACTTGCTTCGTACCATTTTCAAAACTGCTCATTTCAAAAACTCCCATTGGCCCATTCCATAAAATAGTTTTAGAGTTTTTAATCACTTCGCTATAGGTTTTAATTGTTCCGTTGCTAATGTCCAAGCCCATCCAACCATCAGGAATTGTATTAATATCACTTTCTTTAATATTCGCATCATTCGCAAAATTATCAGCAATTACAGCATCCGTAGGAATATATAAATTCACGCCTTTTGCTTTTGCTTTCTCTAATAATTCTTTTGCCAATTCCAATTTATCATCTTCACATAACGATTTTCCAATGGTTCCACCCATTGCTTTTACGAATGTAAATGCCATTCCTCCTCCAATTAAAATATTGTTGGCTTTGCCCATTAATTGTTCGATGATTAAAATTTTATCGCTCACTTTTGCACCGCCAACAATGGCCGTAAACGGTTTTTCTGCTCCGTTAATGACTTTGTCAATACTGGCAACTTCTCCAGCCATCACATACCCAAAACATTTCGCATCTGCTGCAAAAAACTGTGCAATAACAGCTGTTGATGCATGAGATCGGTGTGCTGTCCCAAACGCATCATTTACATAAATATCTCCGTGCTTACTTAACTTTTCAGCAAACGCAATATCTCCTTTTTCTTCTTCTTTATAAAAACGTAAATTTTCTAATAATAACACTTGTCCTGGTTTT
>JAEUTR010000494.1 GCA_016787365.1 Bacteroidia bacterium | reverse complement strand
TTGTATCTACCTGCTCGGAAGATGAACATCAAGCTAACAGAAGAACGGAATTCCTTATTACGAAGTTTTAAAGGATACTAAACTATAAGCAATAATCTTACTTAATCAAAAAATCCCTTCCAAACTTGGAAGGGATTTTTTTTATTAAAGGAACGAACAAGGAATTACCTCCTCTTCTTATATCTTTTCGGATTTCTAATCTCAACTTCCTTAGTCGAAGGAACACCTGATACAAATTCAAAGTCTAATTGTTTTTTTACTAAGTCGGCACGTCTTACTTTAATAGTTACTTTATCGCCTAGTGTATAAATACGTCCTGTGCGGCGGCCAACCACACGATAATTATCTTCATCAAATACATATTGATCATCTTTCATATCGCGCATGCTCACACGGCCTTCACATTTGTTTTCAATAATCTCTACAAAAATGCCCCATTCGGTTACGCCACTAATCACGCCTTCAAACTCTTGACCAATTTTATCCTCTAAATATTCTACTTGTTTGTATTTAATAGAAGCGCGTTCCGCATCAGACGCTAACTTCTCCATCTCTGAAGAATGTTTACATAATAATTCTAATTCATCGGCTTTTAAATAATGCGTATGGTTTAGTTTAGCTTCTAATAAACGGTGCACCATCACATCAGGATAACGACGAATAGGAGACGTAAAGTGTGTATAGTATTCAAAACCTAAGCCATAATGCCCGGCATTTTTAGTTGTATAAATAGCTTTAGGCATGGAGCGAACCGCTAGTAGCTCAATCATGCTTTGCTCTTTTTTGTTCTTCACATCTTGCAATAATTTATTGATAGACTGTGCCGTTTTCATTTTATTACCAACCGCTACCGAGTAACCAAAGCGTTCTACAAAATTATTTAACTCCATTAATTTTTCGTCCTTTGGTACATCGTGTATACGATATACCACAGCGTCTGCATTCTTATCGCTTTTATCTCCTTTTTTTGAACGATTGTTTTGGTTATCTTCTTTAGGCTTTTTACCTAAAAATTCTGCTACCTTTCGATTAGCCAATAACATAAAGTCTTCAATTAACTTGTGTGCGTCTTTTTGTGTTTTAAAATAAACACCAGTTGGCGCACCCGCATCATCTAATTGAAATTTCACTTCGGCCTTATCAAAAAAGATGGAGCCTTTAGACGTACGTTCGGCACGTAATATTTTTGCTAAACGGTCTAAAGTAAAAATTTCATCTTTGTATGGACCTTCACCAGTTTCAATAATGGTTTGTACTTCTTCGTAAGCAAAGCGATGGTCGCTATAAATTACGGTTTTACCAAACCATTGATTTTGAATTTGTGCGTTATCATCTAATTCGAACACGGCACTAAAGCAATATTTTTCTTCGTGTGGACGTAGTGAACAAGCAAAGTTACTTAACACTTCGGGTAACATGGGTACACAACGATCTACTAAATACACCGATGTGGCACGGCTTACCGCTTCATCATCTAAAATGGTATGTGGTTTTAAATAGTGTGTTACGTCGGCAATATGCACGCCTACTTCCCAATTACCGTTTTCTAATTTTTGTAAAGAAAGCGCATCATCAAAATCTTTCGCATCAACAGGATCGATAGTAAATGTTGTAATATCTCTAAAGTCTCTACGTTTCGCAATTTCTTCGGGAGTAATATCAGTTGCTAATTTTTTAGCAGCAGCTTCTACTTCGGGAGCAAACACCATTGGTAAACCAAATTCCGCCATAATCGCGTGAATTTCGGTTTCGTGTTCTCCTGCATTACCAAGCACTTCAATTACTTTAGCGTTTGGATTTTTATCACCTCTGCGCCATTCCGTTAATTCAACCACCACTTTTTGTCCGTTTTTAGCGCCATTAATATCCGCTAAGGGAACAAAAAAATCGACATGTATTTTACTGTAATCAGAAACAACAAAGGCAAATTTTGGATTGATTTGAATAGTACCAACAAATTTAGTTTTAGAGCGCTTAATCACTTCCACTACTTCACCTTCTGCCTTTCCTCTACCATAGTTATTGAAAACATTTACCTTAACTAAATCACCATGTAAAGCATCTTTCGTTTTGTATTGAGGAATAAACACATCGGGTTGCTCGGCAGAGATAATCACATAAGCCGTTCCTGAAGTTGTAAAATCAATAGTCCCCGTTTGGTAAGTTTTAGATTCTTTTGCTTGGTATTTTCCAATGTCGGTTTCAATCACAAAACCTTGGTGTTTTAATTCTTCTAGGGTTTCTAATAATGCAAAGCGATCACTTTGATTATCAATCTCCATAGCAGCACCAAGCTGTTTGTAGTTAAAAGCTTTTCCGTCGTTATGTTTTAAAAACGTTAATACTTCTTCAAATAAATAACGTTTTGGTTGTTTCTTTTTTCCTTTAGCCATAAATAAATACAAGCACTAAAAATGTGCTTATTGTAAAGATAATTAATAAAAGAAGGATTAAATGCGAAATATGATTAAAACTAAAACGGAGTTTTAAACAGAAAATAATTAAAACTAAACTCCAAACTGAGTAAAGTGATGATCGATGTGTTTGTAGAACTGATTACTCCATTCTTTAGCAGTCATTACACCAAACGAAGGGCTTTCTTTTCCTTCAAAATACGCAGCGCCTTTAGCTTCGGTTTGTTTCACGTAATCAATAAAAATAGATTTTTCTTTTTCAAAATCGCGTTCATTACTGATAATGAAATCAGGACCCGTGCGAGAATTTTTTGGATAGGGTTTGTCATTAGTAACAATACCTTTTACAAACAACTTTAACATTAGCTTTCCAAAAAACGATGGATTAGATTTTATTTTACCGTAAGTTAAATCATAGGTGACGTTTAAATGCGCTAGCATTTGTGCGGCATTCATTTTACCCCATTGAGGCTTGCTCATGTAATTTAATTTTTCTAAACGTTCAAATGTTTTCTCGGTTGTCTTAGGATCGAATGTATTTAGTAATGTCATGATTACGAGTTTTGAGTTGTAATTGTTTCACTTGGGTTAACATGTGTAGTTTCTTTCTTAGCTCTAAATATCATGTATAAACCAACTAAAATAAATGGAATACTTAATATTTGTCCCATATTAATTGGTAAAGTATTTTCGAAACTTTCCTGATTTTCTTTCATAAACTCCATTAAAAAACGGAAGCTAAACATTAATACACAAAATAGTCCAAACATAAATCCTTTTCCAAATTGATCGCGTTTGGTTTTCCATAACCAATAAAATAAAATAAATAAAAAGATGTAAAAAATGGCTTCATATAACTGTGTGGGGTGACGAGGTAATTCATCTATTTGATGAAATACAAAAGCCCAGGGCACGTCTGTTGGCTGACCAACAATTTCAGAGTTCATTAAGTTTCCAAAACGAATCATAAACGAAGCAAAAGGAACTACAACAACTAATCTGTCAAACAACCATAGCCAGCTTTCTTTTGTTTTACGACAGTATAACCACATGCCTACTATGATACCAATACCACCTCCATGACTTGCTAATCCCCCTTCATATACCTTTAAAATATCCAAAGGATGAGTTGAGTAGTAAGGAAAATCATAGAATAAACAATGTCCTAAACGGGCTCCTAATACTGTTGCTAAAACTATATACAAAGTTAAAGTATCCAATTGTTTTTCGGTACGACCTTCGGTTCTATATATACGATTCATAAAAAAGTGGCAACCTATAAAAGCCAATGCCCATGATAATCCATACCAACGAACAGGCCAGTCAATCCCGGGTATTGTAAAAATTTCGGGACTTGGATCCCAATTAATGAAGAGTGATAACATACAACAAGTATAAGATAATTATTTAAAAATAGAAGTTAAATTTTGTTTAATTGTCTTCCTCTACATCTATTCTGAATTGATGTAAAAAGCGATGAACAATTGGTCCAAATATAACAGCTACACTGGTTAAAAAAGCAACTCCACTATAAATAGCATACAAAGATGAAAACCATTTAGCGCCATCAGTTTCTGCTTTATCTACAGGTCCCATACCCGTTAAAATCATACTGGCGTTTACTAAACTATCTAACCATGGTATATTAAAAAAATAATGATAACCTATCACCCCAATAGCTAAAGACACAATTAAAAAAATGGTTCCTAAAGCAATGCTCTTGATGAGTTTGTTATAAAAATGAGATTTATGAGGTAATCGTTTAGTAGCCATTGATTAATCTAATTGAAAACAACAATATTTAATATCTTCTCCTCGACCAGTAAATAAGGTTTCATAGTAGGTTTTAATGCGAGTTAATTCTTCTCTGCCTTCTGGACAGTTTTTATATAAATCGTTGGTGGAAAACAATAAGTTTAATTTTCGTTCTTTAATAACGTCTAGCGTATATTCATAAAAAAAGGTACTATCTGTTTTTAAATGTACCAAGCCACCTGGTTTTAATATTTTTTTGTAGCGATTTAAAAAGAAATCAGGGTTAGTTAATCGTTTACGGGCTCTGTTTTTTTGTGGTTGAGGGTCTGGAAACGTAATCCATATTTCAGACACTTCGTTTTCCTCAAAACACTGGTCAATAAAATCAACACGAGTTCTTAAAAAAGCCACATGATTCATCTTATTCATCATAGCTTTTTTTGCTCCTGTCCAAATACGATTACCTTTCACGTCTACACCAATAAAATTTTTAGAAGTGTTGTTTTCTGATAACCCTATAGTGTATTCACCTTGTCCACAACCTAATTCAAGCACAATGG
>JAEUTR010000480.1 GCA_016787365.1 Bacteroidia bacterium | reverse complement strand
ATTCTGTACAAAACACTAAACACGGTAATTATGCGGAAGCCATACAAGCACTAGAAAAAAGTTTAGCCATTAATGCTAAAGAAATGGAAGGCTATTATGGCTGGGTATTGTTATACTATTATAGAGATTATGAAAAGTCTTTAAAGCATTTAAACCATTACGATGAATTAACACCACAAGACGTCGATGCTCCTGTTGGAGAAAATATTCATTTTTTAAAAGGTTTATGTTATTACCAAATGAATCAATATCAAAATGCCATTAAAGAATTTGAATTAAACGAGAAATTTGAAGTGAGCCATTTCGGACAAAAAAACTGTAACACTTACATTTACTTTTACATTGCACGCAACTACGAAAAATTAAATGATTTCAAAAATGCAGAAATCTATTATAAAAAAGCCATCAAACAATCTCAATTTCCTGTGGAAGCAAATTACTATTTAGGGTTACTTTATAAACAACTAAATAAAAAAGAACTAAGTAAAAAATTTCTCGAAAAATCATTAAAAGATATTAAACTTGGCTATAAGCAACAAGATATTTATGTAGAACTTTTTGACGAAGTGTATCAAACACAAATTGAAGAGGCTTTGAATAACAAATAATCATTATATTTATATAATTACTAATTGTAATCGATGTAAAAAACAAATGTATTTATCAAATAATAACTAATTAAATTAATTTTAATCATAAAAACTTTTATAGTACTTGTAAGAAAACTAGCAGATAAAAAATCTTTATTTCGAGGTATGTGAAGGCTTAAAATAATGCAAATAACCATTTTTAAAGCGAGTATAACACAGCTCTTTGCTAGCGGCTAAGTATGCGATTTAGTGGGGTTTAATTGGAGTTTTCTTACTGACTCTATATATTGATACTTAGTAATAGTGAGTTGTATTTAATTTCAAATTATGAAAGTACCCCTTTTAGATAAATTTTGGCAATTAATAAATAAATACGCTTCGATATTATTTTTTGTTATTTTAATCATAACTATTATTGATAGGAATAATAGATGGAAAGATTGGGATGAACCGAATGGACCTTTTGAATATGATGTAAGCGAATATTATTGTTATTTACCATACTATTTATTGGATAATAATACCACAACTTCAAACATAGAAATGCAATATGGGAAACGTACACTAGGATTACCAATAATGTACTCGCCTTTTTTTGCATTAGGGCATTTGCATGCAAAACTTAATAACACATTAGCCGATGGCTATTCTAAATCATATCAAAATTGGATTCATTTTGGTACAATCGTATATGTTTTACTTGGCCTTTTTTTTATTAGAAACATTTTATTACGACATTTTAATGAAATCATAACCGCATTAACTCTTCTTTCATTAATTTTTGGAACTAATCTATTTTATTATACTTTTTCATTTGGAGAAATGCCTCACTCCTATCTGTTTTTTTTGTATTCATTTTTTTTATTTAGCTTTTTTAAATGGCTTGATATAAGAAAGAAAAGATTTTTGTACGGTGCAGCTTTCTGTTTGGGTTTAATTACATTGATTAGAGTTCCTGATATCATCATTGTAATAATTCCACTTCTTTATAATATAAAGTCGTTAAGCGAATTATTAAATAGAATAAGAAAAATTTACATTCATAAAAACATCTTCTACAATAGTGTTTTATTTTTTTTAATCCCTCTTGTTATTCAGTTAGTGTATTGGAAAATCCATTTTGGGCATTGGTTACATAATCAATATCCTGATGAACATTTCTATTTTTTAGACCCACAATTCATTAATTTTTTATTTAGCTTTAGAAAAGGGTGGTTTATTTACACGCCAATTATGATATTTAGTGCAGTTGGATTAATCACTCTATATTGTAAACAAAAAGAATATTTTTGGCTAGTTTTTATTTTTTTAATTTTAAACATTTATATTCTTAGTTCATGGTGGGATTGGGGATATGGAGGTTCTTTTGGCTCTAGAGCAATGATACAATCATATTCATTATTAGCAATTCCTATCTCTTCAATCTTTAATCAAATTTGGCATTTAAATAAACCATTCGTAAAGTGGTTAATGCGACTAATATTAATAATTTGTATATGCTTTTTTTGTTATTTAAATTTTTTTCAATCGAAACAATTTAAATACAATATTATTCATTGGAATGGAATGACTAAACAAGCCTATTTTTATATTATTAAAGATTATACGGATACTAAACAGCAACGCGATAGTTTGGCTAAGTTGTTTAATGAACCAAATGTAGTTTTAATGAAAAAAGGATTAAGAGATTGATTGAAAATACAAACTTATAAATAACTGATGGCAATTATTAACTCTATAGCATCATGGTTCATGAAGAAACGCATGCACCAAATTGAACTCTTCATGAAATATCCTCATGATGTACAAGATGAATGGATGCATGAATTGATAAAATCAGCCAAAGACACTGAATTTGGGAAAAAACATGGTTTTAAATTCATCAACAATTATGACCAATTTAAAAAACATATTCCTATAAACGTTTATGAAAGTTTAAATCCATTAATTGAACGCACGCGAAGAGGCGAACAAAATTTATTATGGAATACCGATATAAAATGGTTTGCCAAAAGTAGCGGCACAACTGATAAAAGTAAATACATTCCTGTTAGTAAAGAGTTTTTGGATGGCTGTCATTATAATGGTGGCAGAGATATGATTACATTTCAGTGTATTAATAACACTGATACAAAATTATTTACCGGAAAAAATTTAGCGCTTGGTGGTAGTTTTAAAACAGATGATTTTGGAGATTATAAATCTTATCATGGAGATGTAAGCGCCATCATCATTCAAAACTTGCCAATGTGGGCAGAGTACTTCAGGGCACCTGATGTTAATATTGCCTTAATGGATAATTGGGAAGACAAGTTGGAACAAATGGCGAACTCTATGGCTAATGAAAACGTTACAAGCTTAGCAGGAGTGCCAAGCTGGATGTTAGTTCTTATTAAACGGATTTTAGAAATAAAAAAAACAGACGACTTAAAAGATGTCTGGCCAAATTTAGAAGTGTATTTTCATGGAGGCGTAAGCTTTACTCCATACAAAGAATTATTTGATCAATTATTTAATAATAACAAAGTTGCATTTATGCAATTGTATAGTGCATCTGAAGGTTTTTTTGGAATACAAGATGAGCGTGTGAGTAATGAAATGTTATTAATGTTAGATTATGGCATTTACTATGAATTTATACCAACATCAGAAGTAGGAAAAGAAAATCCACGCATTTATAATTTATCTGAAGTGCAAAAAGATAAAGACTATGCCATGGTAATTACTACTAATGCAGGCTTGTGGCGTTATCAAATAGGAGATACTATTCGTTTTACAAATTTAAGTCCTTATCGTTTTATTATAACAGGAAGAACTAAACAACATATCAATGCTTTTGGTGAAGAGCTCATGATTCATAATGCAGAACTAGCATTGAAAACAGCTTGCGAAAAAACAAGAGCTCATATTATTGATTTTACAGTAGCACCTATTTTCATGAATGAAAACACGGGTGCGCACGAATGGCTGATAGAATTTGAGCAAGAACCAACTAATTTAGATTACTTTAAAAGTGTATTAGATGATACTTTAAAACAAATCAATTCTGATTATGAAGCTAAACGTTTTAATAATTATATATTACATATACCTGTTATAAAAGTATTAGCAAAAGGTACTTTTTATAATTGGCTAAAAGCAAATAACAAATTAGGCGGTCAATTTAAAGTGCCACGTTTAAGTAATGATAGAAGAGTTGTAGAAGAAGTTTTAAAGAACATTAATATTTAAAAGGGCTGACTATATTGAGTCAACCCTTTTGTAATTAATTAAATTGATACCTGATAAGTTGTCTTTGCCAATAATTAGGGTTAGCCAAAAAGAATCCCCAGTCTTGTGTAACCATTCCTATATTTTCTGCATACCTTACATTTTTATACCTCGTTTCTCCATAAATTATATAATTATGGTAAAAATTATAACTTGTCTGAAAATTTGATGTCACATATGTGCCTGAAGGTGTTATAATGTTCATATTATAATCATTCATTTTTAAAACAAACTTACATACAGTATCATTTGGAGGTGTAATAATATATCCTGAATCAAAAACAGTCGTAAAATCCTGAGAAGAAAATAATATATCCCCATAACTGGTAATAAGATAACTTAAAGAATCTCTTAAAAACATTGACCTAACAGTTGAGGGTGCTGTGGGACTCATTAAAGAATGAAACTCCGGACCTGTATATTTATAATATGTGTTACCACGAATCACTGTATCTTTTTCAATATAGCAACTATCAATAATTGCTAATGGAGTAGCATTACCCAAAGTATCGATTTCAAATCGTTGATATATCCAATAATTTCCAACTTTTAAATTTGAGTAATTAGGATACGTTGTTCCTGATGTATTTACAAGTTCTTCAACAGGCTCTACTTTTTTATCTTTCTTGCAGGAATAAAAACTAATAACAATAGATAGTATTGTTAATGACAATAGACTTTTCATTTTACTTTTTGTTTCTGAAAACAAGACGCCTGAACTTTTTTCAGTATTAAATATTAGGTAGGCGTTTTAAGTAAAAAGAGATCTATATAAAAGTTAATTTTCTATAAGAACGACTTAAAATTATTTTTATTGTGTCAAAAAAATTAATAAAATATATTAGGGCTCGTATACCCATTAAAAAATACTTTAGGTTTTTTAATTTTTTGATGGTTACGATAAAGGTATTGATTACCTTCCGTATCAATCATTGGCATGTGATAATTTTTAGGTAATATGTCATGTAAGGCTTTATTTTGAAGCGCATTCCTAATTTGCTCTGCATCGATACCTGCATTAGCCTGTAAATATTGACCATAATAATTTGCATACTTTACCTGAGCACTCAAAATACCGTGAGATAAATTTTGATATAAGCCTCCTTCTGTATTTATATATCCCACCCCAGGATACAAAGAATCATTTTTTACAGCATTTCCTAATTGTCCTGTCCACATAGTAGCATTAATTGCACACTGGAAATGTTTAGTCTGATATTGTAACAACATGGCACCAGTTCTAAATCTATCCAAAATAGGTTTAGCAAAAATATCGTTTTCTGAAATAAGTGAAAAATGATTAAACTGAAAAGCAACAGTACCGGTAACTTGAGATGTTTTAATTTTATTAAAATAAATATTATAACTATAAGCAATAGAGTTTTTATAACGTGTTTGGTTACCGATAGAACTCATAAATAAATTCTTTTCACGAGATTTTTTACCATAACCCAAACATAAACCCAACGAAGCATTTAATTCGGCATGCTCTCCTTTTGGTCCCAGATTTTTAAAATTGTCATAGATTCTAACTGATGCGTTAACTTGTGCGAAATTATATACTCCATATCCACTGATAACAACCCCAAAACGTTGTACATGAGTTCCAAAAGCACTCACAAAACCAACATTAAAACCAAACTCTTTGCCTATATGAAACTGCGAAAAAATAGTAGAATAAAACCCTATTATAAAACAAATAATGATTTTTATCCGATGCATGAATTAAACTTTATAATTTAAAATTTCATTTTTCAATGCTTCAATATCAACTGTTACTCCACTTGTTATAATTTGTGCCTGACTATAAAACGGCTCTCTCACTTTTAATAGGTTTTCTATATAAAGCAACATTTCTTCATTTGCCTTATCTTTTATTAATGGCCTTTCATTTTTAGCATTAAATAATCTGTTATATAATGCTTCAGGTTCCATTTTAAGATAAACAACTTTACCATTAGTTGTCATCAGACTCATATTATCATTAAAACATGGTGTTCCTCCGCCTGTGGCAATTAGAGCTTTTAAATTATCATGAATGCATTCCTGTAACGCAGTTCTTTCTATTTTTCTGAACTCATCCTCTCCTACTTCCTGAAATAAATCAGTAATAGTATTATCATATTTATTAGAAATATAATCATCTAAGTCTATAAAATAATACCCCATTTCTTTTGCTAATTTTTTACCTTGAGTTGTTTTACCACAACCCATAAATCCACAAATAAATATCAATTTTTTTTCTTCCATTATTTAATGTTCATTAAGCGAATTACTTTTTCGATATCTTCAGGAGTATCAATACAATGGCTATCAAAATCAGTCACAACGCATTTAACTTTAAAACCATTCTCTAACCAACGCAATTGCTCTAATGATTCAGCTAATTCCAATGTAGATGGTTTTAATTTAGTTATTTGTTCTAATACAT
>JAEUTR010000377.1 GCA_016787365.1 Bacteroidia bacterium | reverse complement strand
TGAAATTGAACACTTCAAACCATTTTCAAAAATGGACTTCCTGATAGCACATACTAAGGAATATGTTGAAGCTATGTATACAGGGATTAAGCCCTTATGTGAAACAAACTGGCTTCCCTGGAGCAAAAAACTACTGATCAGTCTTGAATACACAAATGCAAGCTTATATTCTGCTATGCATTATGCGTCCCAAAATCCTAGTTATATTACTTTTAGCCCCACGGCGGGATTTCATCATTCACATCCTGAGAATGGTTCAGGTTTTTGTAGCTTCTCTGGCCAAGTTATAGCCTCAGTTAAGTTATATAAAGAAACGGGTTTAAGAACAGCATGGTTGGATTTAGATGGACATTTTGGAACGTCAATTGAGAATTCACGAGATTTTGTTCAAGATTTAAATTTAGCAGTTCCTAAAGGATTTAATATGAATCCATCAGGTAAGCACCACAACTATATAAAATCATTAAAATACTACTTAGAGAAACTAGAAAAAGCGATTTTAAATAATGAAATAGATTGTGTGGTTTGGGCACATGGAGCAGATAGTCATGAAGACGATGATATGGGAGGCTATTGTACAACCGAAGAATGGATTGAATGTTCAACCTTATTTTTTAATTGGGTAAAACAATTAAATACTAAAAGAAGAAAACCATTACCTGTTACATTAACCTTATTTGGAGGGTACAGAATGGATGATTATAATTCTGTTCTCTCTTTACATACTGCTGATATTGTAGAGTGTTTAAATATATTGTGTGGTCAAAGCATTGATTACATTCCAGAAGTAAAATATAACGAATGGAGGAGGGGATTTTAAAAACTAAATAATATGAAGCCAAGTAGTTATCAAGATGTAATTCTCCATTCTTTAAATTCTTATGAAAAAATAAGTGCTAAAATAATGGCCGCTGGAGAGCTATACATTAAAGTTTATACTAATAAATCTGTAGAGTGTGTTATCACCGAATTTGAGCATAAGTTCATTGTTAAAGAATTGATGCAAACGATTCGTGAACCAACTTTAATAAAGAATGATAGTGAAAATGGTATTGAATTTTTAATTACATTTTTTTAGAAATGAATTGCTTTTAGATAATATATATTATATGAAAGCAATAAAGAAGCAAGGTTCGTATTTAACCTTCGGCATCGGTGAGACTGGTGTCGAAAAATTTTACAGATTAATTGAAGACGCGTTTAAAGTATCAAACAGACTATCGTTAGATGAATATTTGGATTTTGAAGAAACTCCAGTGCATAGAACACAAATACCTTATTCAAGCGGCTATATTCAAGGAAGGTATGTTTATTTCATAACTCGAGATTTAACCAATTATATATTGGGACAGGTAAATGCAATTGATTCATATGATCGATTTTTAGTCAACTACTTTTGCTGGGACTTTTACAAGAACAACACACTTGTATTGAGCTTTAATTTAATTCAAGATATTATTTCTGTTCAGACAGATCTAATTGACTTGGAAAATTATGAATATGAGGGGGATGTTGAAGATGAGCAATAATACGCGTTTCTCCATTATCGGTTCAGGTTACTTTCTTAAAATGTTTAATAAGGAACATCCTCTTTACCAGGCATTGGCAAATATTAAACACCATGACCCTGTTGAATATCTATTAGATGTAAGCCTATTTAAAACCCTTAAACTAAATGATAAATACGGTGCTCCATACAATAATTTTTATGAAGTAAGAGCAAATAGTACTTTTCCAGTTTATTGTACTGACATGTTTACAAGGCTTGAAATAAGAAGGGATGGTAGTAGAAAGACATCAAAGATTTTCTTTAAAGACCTGGTTCGTAACGATTATTTGTTTGAGCCTGAATATGTAAAAAATGATTTAGTTTTATCTAATGAAGGACTAATGGTTTTAGAGTATGATAAAGGACATATGGGCGTTACAGTTCATCCACGTCCATTTGATACTACTATTAATAAATTATTATTTGAACTGATTACAATACCAGAAATAAATGAAACCTGTGTCAGATATATTCATGTAGATAATAATGAAGTTATTTTAAAACAACCAGATACTCTAAATTATGGGTTTCAAGCATTTCTTATTTAACCTAGATTCAGGTTTTATTAAATAAAAGTATAATAAAATCAATAATCTGAAAGATATTTTTGAAAAACACTTTACTTTAACTTCATTCATTATTAAATTGGTATAAATAATTTTTAAAACCAATTAAATATGAAAAACTCTAGTAAAAAAGGTATTCTGAAAACAGAGCCACAGAAAACAAATCCTACCCCAAAAAAGATTCCTTTGCCGGATAGGAAAGCAGATGACAGGAAAATAATTAAAACTGAGCCATCCCCAAAAAAGAAAATCTAAGGTTTTATAGGCTTAGATACATGTCTGCAATTTGTTCCTGTGTTATACCAATATAACGCCTGGTTGTAGATATGGATGAATGCGAGAAAATCTCTGATAAATATATCAGAGATCTTTCGCTTTTTGCATCAGACTCATATACACGTTTTCCGAACGTTTTTCTCAGGGTGTGTGAACTTGCGTTCATGACACTGACATTATATTTTTTAAATATGAACTTCAAACGTTTGTTTATGTAGCTTATGGTGATTTTATCGCCCCAACGATTAGCGAATACATAATCGTTTTCGTTAAATTTATTTTTCAACCTTAGTTCATTTGAAACAAGGTCTAAGGCTTTTATTACATTTGGATTAATTGTAATCCGTCTATTCTTCTTTGTTTTCTGCTCGATTATGACAAACTCGTTTTTACCAATGAGGTCTGACCATTTAATAGATAAAAGGTCTCCAATTCTTAAACCGAAATAACACCCAATTGTTATGAGAAGATAATCGCGAAAAAGTTCATCCTTTTTTAATCTTTGTGTTAATCCGATCATGGTATTCCAATCCATACCGGATGTTGTTGTCTGTTTTTTTCTCATTTTAAATAGATTTTTAAAACGAGTTTAACCAAAAAACTGACCCATAGTCACGTTTTCAGGTTTTTTAGCAACTAACTGAAACAAAGGACAAGGGCTTAAAAGTTAAGTACTTGAGCCCATGACATAATCCCACTACTACTATAAGTGGGACTTTTTTGGCTATTTTTTTAGCGAAATTCTCCTGGCCGCGATGGTTTGTTTTTTGTAAAACGAAACCCAAAATAAATAAAGTTGAATTATATTTAGCTTCCAATATTTTTTAAGTGATGGTAAAAGAAGAATTTTATCCTACAGAAGAACAAATCAAAAATGGTTTGGACATGCTAACACAAACAGGAATAATAGTTGAAAGCAATAACACTTTCATTCATAATAGAACAGATGAATATATTAAGCATTTGATAGCTAGCGGATATGATGGTAAATTAATTGGTGTCGGAACTAATATTTTAAATTACGGCTATATGTATGGGATTTATGATCCGCAATACTTTGATGGTAATACATCCAAGCTATACATGAAAAAATATTTCTCTATGAAAATAAAGTTCTAGTCGTTATCAAAACCTTTAAAAAAATCTTCTAGGCTTACATTTAAAGCACTTAAGATTCTCATAAGTGTATTAAGTTGGATATTTGCTCCTGCTTCGTATTTACCATATTGAGGTCTACTAAAGCCGTGTTCATAGGCAAAATATTCATAATTAGTATACCCTGCTTTTTTGCGATAATACTTTAATCTGTTGCCAATTTTTTTTAATGATTTACTCTCATCTAATTCTGCTGTGCCAACTTTCTTAGCGGTTGTTTTCTTAGCCATTATTAACTCTTTTTATAGAGCAAATCAATAAAAAGGCTTTCTTTTATATTACCACATATTTATTACCTCTATATATGGAGTATTTATGAAAATGATTTATATATTTGTTTATAGTATAGTAATCAACTAAAAACCAAATATATATGAAAACAAAAACTCTGTTAACTATTTTAGGAATATCTTTTATTCTTATCGCTAAAGCACAAGTAACAATACTAAACACATTTGTTTCGTATCCATTGGTTAATAATACATATGCTTTATCATCTGATGCCGCCGGTAATTTGTATACTATAGACCCTTTATATCTTAATATTTTGAAAATAAGCCCATCTGGATCTGTTACTACTTTTGCAACAGGGTATTCTGGAATTGATCTTACTGTTGATTTATCTGGAAATGTTTATGTGTTACAATCTTATACTGGTAGCGCTTCAGCGACTATTTATAAATTCAATTCAAGTGGAGTACTTATACCTTTTGTTACTTTATATAATTATAGTCCAACATCAATAGTAATCGATGCAGCAGGTACAATATATTATGCTAGTGATAATGCGATTAATAAAATCACTTCTTCTGGAGTAATAAGCGCATTTGTAGGTAATCCTGTTTCACCAGGCTATATGGATGGAGTTGGCTCTGCCGCAAAATTTAATTATATAAGTGGAATGGTTATAGATGGTGTGGGAGATTTATATGTAGTTGATAATGGAAATAATTGTATTCGCAGAGTAACTTCAACAGGAACTGTTACGACACTAGCTGGAGATCCAATTGCAGGAAATATAGATGGTTTAGGCACGGCAGCAAGATTTAGCAACCCCCAAGATATTGCTATTGATGGATTAGGAAATATGTATGTTACAGAATTATCTAATATGAAGATTCGTAAAGTAACACCTATTGGTAATGTTACTACAATGCAAGTCTATTACCAAAATATTTTAACGACTCAAGTGCAGAATGCGTATGGGATAGTATGCGACCAATCGGGTAATATCATAGTAGATATCGCAAATAGTAGTAACTCTAAAATTATTAAATCTTCTACAGCTAATAGTGTGGTTCAAACTAAAGTTGCTAATTCTATTACTTCCACAAGTGCTAATGTCACAGGTTTGATTAACGCTGTTGGGAATACTACTAGTACAGGATTCGAGTATGGTTTAACAACTGCCTATGGTGCTAGTATTTCCGCAACACCAAGTGTTGCAAATGGCACTCTTAATGTTAATATTAATGCGGCACTCAATGGTTTATCTGCTGGTACTGTTTATCATTATCGTTGTATTGGTTCAAATACTTTAGGAATAGAATATGGGGCTGATATGACTTTTACTACAAGCTCTATTGCAACAGGGGTTAGTAAACTAATTGATAATAATTCTATTATAATTTATCCTAATCCAGCATCTGCTTATTTAAATATAAGCGGATTAGATAAAAAACAACATACAGTTGTATTGATTAGTATGTTTGGAGAAGTAATACGAACTATTGAAACCGATAATAAAGAATTCATTTCAATTAACATTGAAAATCTCTCTTCTGGTGTATACTTTATTAAAGTGAATGATAAGTGCACTAAATTTATAAAGGAATAGCTACTAAAGCTGAAATAAAAAAGGAGGTTCTAATGAACCTCCTTTTTTCATGGCAACAAAAACCAACCACTATTTAATAATATAACCGAATTGTTTTTTTGCAATGGCTATCAGTTTATCAATTCGTTCGGTGGTCCATTGGTTAGATACTGCAATATTGCAATCACGAAGCTTTACCTCCTCTTCTGGCTTGATAAAGAATCTTGGATAGCCTTTACCAACCTTCTTAGCTTCATTTATTTCCTTGATACATCCATATGGAGGTATTAAATGATCTTCAAATATCAATAATGCAGATTTCAAAGACGGTTTCTTTTCTTTAGCATATTGCGTTATAACGGCTAATGCAAGACGCCCTTTATTGTATTCATTATTATTAAACTTATAAGTAGTTAAATCTCTACCAACTTTCTTTTTGGATTTGGTATCTTTCTTTACCTCTTCAGCTTTTGCTTTACCAGTTTTAAGTTTATCATTAGGCTCATCATTCAATTTTGTTTCATCAATTAAGGTGTAAGATTTTTTACCTTCATTTTCAGTCATTTCAACTGAGCCATTTAGAACTAGTTTGGCCATGATTCCATAAATTTGTACAAAAGCAATTTTACCTTTGTTTTCATAATTTATTTCATGTGCTTTTACGGTCTTCTTTTCCTTTAATGATTTAAAGATGATTTCTTTTGCTTCTTCTGTTTTCATAATATATTTAGTTTAAGGTTTAAGCGAGTGTAGAAGATTTCTTCGATACGACTGCTGTGAAACACCTAATATTTCAGGAAAGTAATTGCTAAAAAAACAAAAGCCCTTGGAAACCAAGTGCTTTAATTTAGTAGGAGATTATTATATGGAGAAATCCAATTCAATGGTAGCTCTTATAATCTTTAGTATTCTAATAAATGAATCAGTATCAAGTTCAAATATATCTTTAACCATAAAATCAGTTGGCAAATTGAATTCTTTATTGGTATCTAAAGGATTAGTTTTGGAAAGACCTAAACAATAACAAACGTAGGAACTATCTACTTCATTTTGGTTAATATATAGAGGGATATCTATTGCATCACTGATAGCATGAACTATCTCTAAGAAAACCAAATCACGAGAAATGTTTAATTCTTCTATTTTTTCAAATTCATTATTGAGCCTTTTGAGCTCATTTAGGGTTAATGGTTCAGGAAATTCTTTAGTGTACTCTTGTACTATTTCTTTTAGTTTTGCAATCATAAAATCAGTTATACTTTTTCTTATGATTATATATTTAATAGTATCTCGTTCGTTTATACCATAAAAGCAAAAACTAATTTCCTGTTTTTTAATGCATAATATGTTTTCATGCCATCTTCATCATTATGCACATGAAATGTATTGTTGTTATTGTATACACTTAAATACGCATCCTTTAATAAATCTGTTATCAATAGATTTTCAAAATCAGTTTTGTTAATTGTTATTGATGAGCTTTTAATTTGTATTATGTTTAAGGCAAAATTAGTTTCCAATGATTTAAATAAATCAAAATCATAGTGTTTTGAAAACGGCATTAATTTATTATTTGGGTTACTCAGTTTATCTAAAGTAATTTTATTTAATATGTTGTATGATGAACTATGAAGCTTCCCGTTTTTATTTAGGACTGAATCTGATAAGTAAAACTGTTTATAATATGAATTCAATTTAATGCAATTAAAAAGTAGAGTTGTAGTTTGCTCAAGTTCATCACTTGATAAATTACCCACGACAATCTGTTCTATGTAATTATTGATGATGGTATGCTTATTATGAAACACTAAATTTGAATCAACGCATACTACACCATCCATTTCAAATAACTCGAAATAAAAGATATCTCTACCGGTGCTGTCAGATATAATCCATTTATTAAGCATTTTCACTGAAAATCGTTTAACACGAGTATAGCAGTTTCCGGCGACTTAACACCTGTTAATTGGTTGGTTTTTATAACTGCACTATAAATAATATAATTGAAATGACCAAAGCGTTCCTTGATATACTAAAACCAGTATTAGTTACTTATAGCTCATTTTTAAATAGTCATATATCGCTTAATTATATTGTTAATTAATTACATATAAAAATGCATTGCTTCAAATCACTCAAAATATGGACTTGGAAAAATGCTAAATTTTTGAAAGTGATTAATTAACAATATAATGTAACTGTAAAGGAAAATTTAAATGATCGATAAACATATAAGTAGTTTAACAAACTCAATAAAAGCCTTGTTAAATATAGCAAATAGGAAACTTTTAAATCAAATTCAGTCGTTTTTTGAAATCACAGATTTTTGTAAAATTTTTCTAAAAACACGAAAAGTAAAAATAAATGAAAATAATTTTTCGAGGGATATAAAGCAGGCTTTCAAAAAATACTTGGTAAATAATTCTCCAAATATTTTTGAAAGCCCTACAGAAGGAATGTAATAGTAACCGTGATAACGAATTCAAATTTTAATTTATAGTTAGCAATTAAAATTTAAACTAAAAAATAGTAGCCGCTAACTGCTACACTTAAAATGTCGGTGGACTATAAAACACATTGTTAATTATGGAAAACATTTCCAACAAAACAGAAGTATCAATTAATGCTGGAAGCACAGTACAGCAAATTGAACAATCCTTTAAAGCTTTAACATTAGAGGATAAAGTCCAAATCATTCGTGGATGGATAGAAGATGAACAGGATTTTAATTTCCCAGTTTGTTTTAAAAATGATGAAGTATATAAAAACTTCTTGAACTACATTTTCATTGACAGTATTGATGAATCGATGAGTAATTCAAAACCGTTTATTTCTGGACAAGATTATGCACAGGAAACACGTAGAATTGTGGATTGCATATTCTCTTATTCTGAAAATGATTGGTTAATGGAACTGTATTATGCTATTGATTATGCAATCCAGGACAAGTTTTTCAGAAAACTGAAAGGCAATGAAGTTACTATCAAAGGTTCTGATGAAAACAGAGTTACTAAACTTTGGTAGCATTTAAATTGGGATGTATATGCTTTATGAATATATACGTCCCATTTAAAATTAAAAAAAAGATACAAAGTACTAGGGGGATACTTACTGTATTATGTGGCCAGTTTTTTTCGATATAAAATATTAATCAGTCGGATAATCAGGGAGTTGCAAAATAAGATTAAACACCAACATACTATACTTTATATAAAGACTATAAAACACCAAATAACAATAATAAAAATATGATATACGATAGTAGTTAACACCATTGGAATTTTTAAAAGTAAAACTCTAATCTTCGGGAGTCATATCGAAGCTATAAAAAATATAAAATAAAATATGAAATTAATTAAAACAAAAAAAGGCATTCTTGCTTCTAAGAACTATGCCAAAATTATGATTACTAATAAAACTAATTCAGACTACAATTATCAGAATTATAAAAAATGTCTTAATGCTATTGGTGAAAATGGATTTCAGAGAAATACTTATGATTCAAATATTAATTACAAGTCACTTTTGCATGAACACTATGCACTTTTAGAAAGATTAAAAGAAGTGCATAATCATAGCAAATTGGAAAATTTGAATAAGTTATATAACAACAGAAATGATGGAAATTTTGTAAAGACTACTCCTAAATCTCAAGAACCAAGAATTACAATACTTTGGTAAATCTTAAATTTAATTGGGGTGTATGTTTTTGCAGTATACACCTCATTTTTTTAACTAATAGATCAAATCAAATAGTAGAGAAGGGAGTTCTTACTGTATTATGTGGCCACTTTTCTATTACTATTAAAAAAATAATAAACCCAGCTATATACATGAGGGGGAACCTACTGTATTATGTGGCCACTTTTCTTAAAATTAAAATTATTATCATGGAAAAAATAGAACCAAAAACTACGTACATACCTATATCATGTCCAAATATAGATGATATGACTTCAGGAACAGATTATAAAGCGGATAAAGTAAGAGCCATGCTTCATCAATTGTTTCTCGCTCGTTTAGCACAAGGAGCTTATATTGGAAAAAATAAAAAGCATCCAATGAACCACATTTATGCAGAGGGTTATGTCGCATTGGATAGTACGATTCTTCGTTCACTACTTAGTTCTTATTATAAAAAATATATCTCTTTTTTAATTGAAAAGGGTATAATTCAAACAAGAGCATCATCAAGTAGCCCAGCAGCTTATACGCCAGGATACGCATGTATTCATTATAAAATAAATCCAGAGTTATTGTTTGCTAAGGGTACAAGAAGGCATTTCAGAAAAGAAGAGGTGACTGATTACTGCACAGTTAAAGCCGTTGATAAAACAGCAGAGAATTATCGAATTTCTAATGCCGTAAATGCACGTTCAGTAGCATTAGAGCCTATACATAAAAAACTATTTTCAATGGAAAAGCAAATCAGATTTAATCTGGATGACATTGATTACTGGCTTGAAAATTTAAAAAGGGAAAATAACACAGATATTGACTTTTCAGATGAAGTTGAAAAATTGCATGCTATCCACGATGGTTACTTTTATCAAAAAGTTGATGTATTTGGTAATCGCTTGTATTCTCCATTGAAATCGGTCAAAAGTGAGCTTAGACAGTTTATGTATTTTGAAGGAATGGAAGGAGAACAGTTAAGTAATTTTGATATTAAGAATAGCCAGCTCTATTTTCTTTCTTTATTATTTAATCCAAAGATTGTAAACGAATTCCTTCCTGAATTCGCACCAATAAATACAATTGCAGCTAATTACTTTGATACTGAAGATGTGCAGGCTTTTATTAGATATGCTACTAATGGAAACATCTATACCAAATGGCAAAATTACAGAGGTCTTAAAACTAGGGACTTGGCAAAAAATGAATTGATTGGTATTCTTTTTTCTAAAGTAACTGCACGAAGAGAAGGTGTAAATGAGTTTAAAGAACTTCTCCCAAATGTTAAGGCGTTTCTTGACGGTGTTAAATTGCTTACTGAAACAGAACTTCCTTTTATTACAAAAACTTACCTTCATTTAAATGGGGACTATAAAGTTGGCCACTTTCATGCTAATCTTTCATGTGCGACTCAACGCTTGGAAAGTCGAATGTTTACAAAACTGTTTGGCCAAAAGTTATTAGACGCAAAGATTCAACCGTTTTTTACTGTACACGATAGTATCTATTACCCTAATAGTTATTCTAAAAAAGCAGTTGAAGTATTTAATCAAATGTTTGTTGAATTGGACATCCCAAAACCACAGATTAAAATACAAACGCCATTTTTTTAACAATCGGAATATTCCATAAAAAATTAAATATTAAACTCGTATGTCAATACATGAAAAACTAATAGAAATCACTGAACTGATAGATATATTGGGCTACTCCGATATAAGGTCAGTGAAGAAATTCTGCGAACAGAATAAAATACCGCTTATGAACTTAGGTAAGAAAACTTATACTATTTCAAATTTTTTGGATTTGCTTGTTGCTAATGAATTAAGCAAAAGTTATTCAAATTCGGAAGATATATTAAATGCAATAACATCTGACGATAAATCAGAGTTATCACGACTGCTTGAAGCTCCAGTAGAAGAGAGCGTCGCAACTTCTTATAAAAGCAAAAAACAAATGGGAAGTGCGGCACAAAAATTATTTGATAAACTTAATGCAGCGTAAATGTTAAAAATACCAGCAAAATATAAACGATGTGGAATTAAAATTAAATGCCTGAAATGCAAATTTCAGGTGAGTGATAAATGTAAGCAAAACGGCAAGAATTTGAATTCCTGTCCACATAAGGACTCACATAAGTATAATCTGATAGTTTGTGTTCCAAATAGCCCAGGAAGTCGCAGAACTAAGGTTCTGGATACGACTGATTTTTCTGTTGCAATAACAGAGCTACAAAAATTTAAAAATGAATTAAGCAGTAATAGCTTTCACAAATCGAAAGTTAATCAAAAAGTAATTATGAAACCACGATTGTTTGATTATGCTAGTGATTATTTAAATTCTATGTCTGGTGAAAACACACCTGCCATACTTATACGTAAACGTTCCAAAGAACATATCGACGATGTAACGCGGAT
The DNA here is from genome assembly GCA_016787365.1 of Bacteroidia bacterium. Classification (GTDB taxonomy): domain Bacteria; phylum Bacteroidota; class Bacteroidia; order B-17B0; family Aurantibacillaceae; genus UBA4416. The sequence goes on along the minus strand of JAEUTR010000377.1, from coordinate 5,900 downwards.
TATATTGCGATTTGGCACATCATTAAAGAAAGCTGGCTATAATTACAAAGGACTTGAATTGAAAGATATTGGTGATACTGAGGTAAGTGTTTTTCATGAATACCTATTAGATATTCTCCATTTAAATACAAGGAGCTACAATAAGCACATTTCTGCCATGAGAACTTTTTATAACTGGGCAGAAAGAGTGAAAGACTATCAGGGCGCAAACCCTTTTAATCATGTTGAGTTAAAGAAGGTTGTTAGAACCGAGAAGAGCATAATCACTAAAGATGATTTCACTAAATTATTAGATGTAATAACTTATGAAAACGGTTTTGATAAGGATAAAAAGAACCATTACAAGATTTGGCTTAAAACTGCTTTTAGATTAGCTATTGAAACAGGATTAAGAAGAGAGGAACTAGTTACTTTAAGTTGGGCTGACATTGTTCCATTGGAAGATGATAAATTAGTATTTAGGATTAATAATTTAAAAGTTAACAGAATTGCAGATAGCCAAGATAATGGAGAGTATATTAAAAATGTACCCATTACTAAAAGCCTTATGTTATTACTTTTAGAATTAGGATATGAATCAAAGAGAACTACTAATGACTTTATTATCAATCGACCAGATAGAAGTGATCTAAAATACATGATGGATTCATTATCCCGTAGCTTTGCACACTTCATTAAACAGGTAACTAATAAGAAACTAGAATTTAAAGATCTAAGAAAGACATATATTACCCATTTAACCTTGGCTCTTGGAGCTGATGCTAAATTGTTTACTGGACATACAAATGACGAAGTATTAAAAGGACATTATTTAAACGGTGCTTTTCTAGCAGGGAATTTGAGAGAGTTTAAAATATTTGAATAATTAAAATTTGATTATTATTTATGACTCAAAAGCAAGTTGAATTTCAATACTGGGTTAAACTACTGGTATATTTTGACTATGTTACTGTTAATGATATACAAATTCCTTTTCCACTTTTAAAGGGTTCAGATTTTATTTCATTTACAAAAGCATATTGCATATTTTTTAACTAAGTTTTTTCTAGCCATATTAGAGGTATAAGTTAAGAATAATTGTTTTCAAATGTTATGAAAATTCAACATATCTTAATATGACCAAGTAAATAATTACTATATTTTATAGCATGGAATATTTCAAAACATTCCTAACTTTAGATACAGTAAATATAATATGAAAAAGAAACCAGCGGCTTCAGGGGAACGTAATGCAATAGGTGGGTACTTACCGCAATTTGACACTTTTGCATGGCTAACTTATCAGGAATTAATCAGAGGCAACTTTGTTTGGTTAAGAATAGCGGATTATAAGGCTGAAAAGCTGGACGATGTACAATATTCTACAAAAACTGAAGTCCATGCATATCAAATAAAATGGAGTAACCAAGACACACCCGAACCATTCTCCTTTAATGACTTTAAAAGAATTTTACCTGATATTTTAACAAGCTGGAAAACCTTGAAGACACTCCACGCTGGGGAAAACAAGGAAATAATAGCTCATCTGCTAACTAACAGACCGTTGTCAAAAAACGATTCTATTAAAAATCCATCCAAAGTTAAAATTGGTACATTCGCCGACTTTTATATAAAAGTTTGGCTAAATCTAAAGACTGGACAAAAGATCGAAACAAAATGGAAGTTTGCAGAAGCAGCTTTAAGAAAGCTGCTTAACTTAAACAATGTCAAATTTCAGGAGTTCCTAGATCATTTTGAATTCCAGCCGGGGTATTCTAAACCTATTTCCGATTCAACCTTTTTAGATACTGAAAAGCAACGTGAAGATTTAAAACAATTTTCACGTTTCATTATGGATGAAGTTGCAAGTAAAGAAAAGCAAATTCATTTTGAATTAACCGAACTAATAAAACGCTTGGGCGTTTCCTGGCAATTAAGATTTAAAACTACTTTCAATCACGAATTGATCGTTGATAAAAGAAAATATCAACCCATTACGCAAACTTTATCGGAATTGGATGATAAAATTTCGAAATTGCAAAACGGCTATATTTTTATTCTTGGGGGCCCAGGTGCAGGTAAATCAACTTTAATAACTGAATGGTCAAAAAATCGAAGTGAAAGAATTATTAAATACTATGCCTTTGATTTTACTAATCCTTCATCAGCTGAGAACCATTACGAGCGGGGTGAATCGGTTAGTTTATATTTTGACCTTGTGTTTCAAATTAAAGAAGCTGGATTTTACAAAGAAAATGTTCTGCCTTATAAAGATATTGTTTACCTCAAAAAAACTTTTTCAACCCAAATTGAACAATTAGGTGTTGAGTACGCTAATAGTGGTCGAAAAACAATCATTATTATTGATGGATTGGATCATATCCCAAGAGAATATAAAACCACAATACATAGTTTTCTGGCAGACCTTCCAACTCCTAATTCTATACCGAACGGTGTTTACCTGCTTTTAGGGAGCCAATCCTACGAATTAGAAAACATTAGTCAGGAAATAAAACTTGAAAGCCAAAATAATGATAGAAATATTATTATAAGCCCTTTAGGCAAGAAAGAAGTGTATAACTATATTGAAGCAAACACAATTAGTTCGATAACAAATACTCAAAAAGAAAGACTTTATGAAAAGTCTCAGGGGCACCCACTTTATTTATCATACATAATTGAAAGAGTTAAAAATACTGGCAAAATTAATGAGTTACTTAATTCAATTGAAAAAATTGACGGCAATATTGAGCTCTATTACCGTAAGATATGGCAGCCAATCAGTTCAAATGCAGCTCTAATCGAATTGTTAGGTCTTATTTCTCGTATAAATGGCGAGACCAACCCTAAGTTTGTTTCCGAATGGTTTTTTGATAGACAGGTTTTAATTGAATTTAGAAAAAATGCGAAGCTCTTATTTGAACAATCTGAAGAAGGTTGGTCATTTTTTCACAACTCTTTTAAGCAATTTTTAATTACTGAATCTGCCATTAATCCACTGACGGGTTTATTTGACAGTAATTACGATCAGGGGTTTCATGAAAAGCTAACCTCGTTTTATGAAACATCTAAGGTTGAGCCAAGTTGGAATAAATTTTATCATATTTATAAAAGCGGAAATTTAGATCAATTTACTAAGGAGGCAACTCCGGAGGAATTTGTTAAGCAGGTATTAGATTATAGGCCAACACAGGAGATCAGACGTGATATACAAAGCGGTATAGAGATTGCTAAAACTAAAAAAGATGTAAATATTCTGGTTAGATATTTATTTGCTTTAACAGAATTAGACAATCGCTCCTCTAACCTTGATCCTGCAACGTTAACCAAGTATTTTTTAAGTTTAAATAAAGGGAAAACAGCTAAAAACTATTTGCGTTCAGGAAAGGCGTTGCTTTGCTCATCAAAATTTGCTTTTAAAATGAGTAGGATTTTTTATCGGTTTAATGATAAAAAAGAAGCAAACTTCCTATTCAATTTAGCGATCCCTAATTATATACATAACACTGAAATTGTCGTTAATGAGGATCACAGATATGAGGAGATAAAAGAAACATGCGAAGAATGGATAAGAACAGCGCCATATTTTATGTCGTTTAACGAGATAATGGAGTATGTTGAGAACATACATTTTATGCTTGACCACAGCAAAAATTTGCCATTCGACGAATCAGAAGAGGACTTTAAACTAAGCCTGATTAACTGTTTGGCTTATAGTTTAATAAAGCTAAGAGACTGGAATAGCTTTGAAGGCCTACTAAATGAATTCGACCCAAAAAGCAAAAAATCGCTTAACTGCCTGTTTGAAATATTAAATGAGGCAATAAATGTATGTATTGATACAAACGATATTGAAAAAGCTAACTGGTTATTATCGCTTTTAATAAAGAAATTTCCAAAAGATAAGATTAGAGATACTGGAAGAGTATTTGTAGCCGATTTGATTTATAAAGTTACTGGAAATCTTAAAGCGGTACAATCCTGGATTGCGAAGCCTGAACTGATTGTAATACCGGATGAATGGAATATTGGATATGACGGCTCTTTGCGCTCCTTTTACCCTTTTATCAAGCTAAACAAACTTCGAAATTTGTGTGGCAAGGGACTTGCAATTTCAAAGGCGCTGCCCGTTCCTAAAAACCAAAATGAAATTATCTTAGTAGAATATTTAAGGGCTTTATTTTTAACTGTTAAAATCCTATCTGACGGATTGACCAAAACAACAGAAAAAGACAATTTCTTAAAAAAAATCCAACCAATAGTCCGTTTTTTCTATAAAAACTACACAATGCGAGAGCGGTATTGGTATCAAATAAAACAAACCAAAGGAGAGTATTATGATTTTCTTATCTATTCAACATCGGCGGCAGGTGGAGATTTTATGATTCAAACAGGAGATTTTTTGTTAAATGAATTTGTTACTTATCCAGAATACTGGCCATGTGAAACTCAAAGGAAAGTTCTCGATTCTCTTTTAAATTATGGTTACAATAAGGATATTATTAAAACACGTTTAAAGGTTCTTGAAACTAATATGCTTATTGGTAACGATGTTTCTGGCAGAATTGATGAATGCTTAGCTCAGCTAAAATTGTCTTTAAAACTATCCGAAGCTAAATATGCTGAGAAAATGATTAAACAGTCAATCCAGGAATCCATAGGAGTTGGTTATCGAAAGGATTACCAGTTTAATTCCTGGATTGAATGGATTGAACAAACGAATGAAATTGACAAAGAAAAAGCAGGAGACCGGATAAAATGGATATTGTCTCATTTAGGGCATATTGAACAAACAACTGAGGGGCGCGCCTATTGGGATGCATCAGATGGCATTTTAAAAGCGGCTTTTAAATGGGATTTTTCAGCAGGAACACAACAGCTCCGTTGGCAAATCGATAATGAACACATAGGTTTTGAAGATGCGATAACGATCTTTACTGAGTTTTATTTATCAGGCTGTCAGAATCAGGAAGAGTTTCATGAAATATATCACTTCTATATTGAATGCCTGATTGTTTTCAGTGAACACCCATCCAGTAATTTATTATCCAGCTTGTTAGAAAAAGGTTGGCTACTAACTAAAGATGAGTTTCAAACTTCTTTTTTATCGCAAATTATTACCGCTATAATGACAAGAGCCGTTGAGGAGACGCGGTTTCACTTACTAAAGCAAGTACAAAATTTTTGCGAAATGAAGAACATTCCTCTAGAGCATATATATCCTGATTTCATACTTCCACAAAATCCGGATGAAAATGAGGTAAATAGCGGAGCGAATGAATTGACAATCGAAAATAATCCGGAGAGATTGAAAGAAAACGATGTTTTATCTCGGATAGGAAACTTTAATGATCTGAAAGAACTTGTTGAACATGAAGGGCCACATTCTCACTTTGATTGGTCTAAAAGTATAGAAAAGATCGCAAACATTTTAACAGAAGATCAGATCAGCAATTTGGCGGAATTGACAAAGTCTAAAAGCAGAGAATCGAGATTTCTGATTTCATTAAGTCAAACCGCATTTAAAAATGGATTCATAAATCTCGCTAAAGAACTTGCCGAAAATGCCATTCAGTTATCCAATAGCTATGGCTGGAATAAATTTTACGATGGAGGTACTAGGCTTAATGCTTTTCTTAACTTAAAGGAAATTGCTCCTAAAGAAGCAACAGAAAAAGCTTTCGAAGTGTTTGCCTTTGATGCTATAAACGGAGGCTATTCATACTCCTTAAGCCTTGATTTGGAGAATATATTACCGGCCTTAACAGAAACGCTCAATGTTAAAGAAATATGGATCGAAATTTCTGGTTATTTGGACAGGCTTTTGGCTAACAGCATTCCTGATAGTAACGTTCCAACGCTTAATCCTGGAGAAAGATCTTTTAAAGAAAATTACATTGATTTGTTATTCTACTTTTTTA
>JAEUTR010000374.1 GCA_016787365.1 Bacteroidia bacterium | reverse complement strand
TTGTCCAAATACAGTTCCTGTATGCCCAACAGTGCCGGTAAATCCACCCTTTACAACAATTGTATGGAAGGCTCCTTTTACAACCTCAAATATGCTCGGAGGTGTTCCTATGCAAATAAATTCTTCTACCGGATTAGTAACAGCTACTCCTAATATGCAGGGATATTTTGTTATAGGAATTAAAGTCAAAGAATACCGTAATGGTGTTTTTTTAAGCGAAACCAAACGCGATTTTCAGCTAATAGTAAAACCTTGCCCGAGTGTAGTTGTTGCTGCCGCTCAGGCACCGCAAGCTATTTGCGGAACAACAACAGTATCTTTTTCAAATAGCAGTACCGGAAGCGGAGGGCTAGGATTTAATTGGTATTTTGGTGATCCAACAACAAATGCAGATACCTCACATGTCACTACGCCAACATATGATTATCCGGGGACAGGAAGTTATTCGGTAACATTGGTTGCTTATGTAAGTAACAAACCGTTATGTAACGATACTGTTACAACGGTGGTTTCAATTAGCGATAATTTTAAAGCGTCATTTACCTTTACACCAATTGCCTGTTCAAATAATCTGGTTATGTTTGAAGGTTCCGTTCAAAATCCTCCGGGCACTGTTCCAACATGGAATTGGCACTTTGGAGATGGCGATTCTTCTTCGGTTCAAAACCCTAGCCACAATTATACAAGTGGCGGTTCATTTCAGGTGACGCTTGTGAGCGAAATACCTAATTCTATAAACTGCAGCGATACGCTTACGGCACAAACGATAAATGTTATTACGAATCCGGAAGTGTATATTCCAAATACCTTTACTCCTAATGGTGACGGTAGTAATGATGTTTTTAAAGTAAGGGGCCCGAACTATGCCATATTTTATTTCGCCGTGTATAATCGCTGGGGACAATTAGTATACGAAACCGAAGATATTACACAGGGCTGGGATGGTATTTTCAAAGGAAAAATGTCAGATCCCGGGGTTTTTGGATATTATATGAGAGCAAAGTGCGATGAAGGCAGCGAAGAAATTTTCAAAAAAGGTAACGTTACTCTAATTAGATAATAGAAAATGAAAAGTCACTTTAAATATTTTTCATTTCATTTTGTATTGTTATGTACATTCCTTATGCTTTATTCTAAATCTTTAACTAGTCAGGATATTCACTTCTCACAATATAACGGTTCGCTACTTAATGCTAACCCAGCATTTTCCGGATTTTTTGATGGAGATCATCGGGTAGGGGCAATTTACCGAAGTCAATGGCAAACAGTACCCGTTTCTTATTCAACGTTTTCAATTTTTGGCGATACAAAACTAAAAACCAAAAACATGAAGAGTGATCGGATAGGAGTAGGGCTGTTATTTAATAATGACAAGGCAGGTTATGCTAATTATAGTACTAATCAATTTTACATTTCGGGGTCCTACATACATAAAGTAAATAAAGATTCTACATTATTGTGGAGTAGCGGATTAAATGTTGGTTTTTCAACGGTGGCCTTTAATTACAGTAAGATGACGTTTGATAACCAGTATGATGGTAATAGTTATAACTCTTCTTATGCAACTGGCGAAAATTTTGCAAGTAATGCTACCAGTTATGCAGATGTAACTTTAGGAACAGTATTTAAGTATTTAATTAAGCAGCGGGCGTTTATTCAGTATGGTATATCATACAGTCATATCAACGCTCCAAAAATTACATTTCAAAATAATACGTCTATAAAAATAGATTCAAAATTGTACAACTATTTATCTTTTCAATATCCGGTAGCTGCTAATATTGATGTTATGATTGAATTATTACAACAAAATCAGGGAAAATATAATGAATTTATACCCAGTGCTATGGCTAAGCTACATCTTAATGAAACTACAGATCAGCAGGTTGGTTTAGGGTTTAATTATCGGGCAAAAGATGCATTTGTTGCCAGGTTATTTTATCAGGTAAAAACACTTAATGTTGGAGTAAGTTATGATTTAAATACCAGCAAATTTATGGCGGCCACAAACAGACAAGGAGCTTTTGAAATTTATTTGACCTATATTTTCAAAAAAATAGTTCCATTTATTCCAAAAACCAGAGTGTGTCCCATTTACATGTAGTATGCAACTTATAAATAAAAAACATACTCTATTTTTTGTAATTTGTTTCCTCACAGGAACAAGTTTGTTTTCTCAAAACATCAAACAATTTTTAAAATTAGCAGAAGACGCTTCAGCAAATAAAGATTATTCATCTGCTGCTCAATATTACAATCAGGTAATTTTAAAAGACTCTTCTAAAATAGAATACCAATTACTATTTGCTGATGCTTCTCGTTTAAATTTTGATAATGAAACAGCCTTACATTGGTATCAGAAAGTATACAAAAAAGATAATGGCAAAACCTATAAAGAAGTGCCATTTTATATTGCTACGTTATTAAAAGGAACAGGAAAATATAAAGACGCTAAAAAATACTTTGATAAATATTATAAAAAACAACGTAATAGTAAGGACAAAGAAAAAGCACGTTTAGCTGCAAAAGCAAAACAAGAATTTGAGTCTTGCGATATTGCCCAAGTATTAGTAAAAAATCCCGTAGACGTGAAAGTGATTCACTTGGACAGTGCGGTAAATAGTAAGGTGAGTGAGTATGCACCTTTTGAATATGATAGTTTATTATACTTTTCGTCACTACGTGATAAGTCAAAAACCGATGCTGCTGGTGTTGGATTTAATAAATTGTATACTTCCAAAAAATCAGCTAAAAAAGAAAATAAATTTTTAAAAGCAAAGGAGTTAGATTCTTTGTTTAACAAAAGCGGAATCCATAATGCCAACACAAGTTTTAATGCTGATTTTACAAAAGTTTTTGTATCAAGGTGCGGAGCATTAAATGCCACTCAATATCGTTGCGAAATTTATGTGTCTGATTTCAAAGAAGGGCATTGGACAGAGTTGCAAAGTTTACCGTCACCAATTAATGTTGGAGGCAGTAATACCACACAGCCTTGTTTAAGCGAAATAAACGGAAAACCAGTGTTGTTTTTTGCTAGCGATAGAGGATCGGGCGAAGGCGCTATGGATATTTGGTATGCCTTTATGAATGCCGATGGAACATTTGAAACCCCTATTAATGCCGGTAAAAAAATTAATACCATTGAAGATGATATCACACCTTGGTTCGTTAAAGAAAACAAAACCTTATACTTCAGCAGTACTTGGCACAAAGGCTTAGGCAATTTCGATATTTTTACTTCCGAATTTAAAGACAATGCATTTACAGATGCTCAAAACATTGGCTATCCAATTAATAGTAGTTATAACGATATTTACTACAGTGTAAATTCTAAAAAAGATAAAGCCTATATTTCATCTAATCGCTTAGGTTCTTATTTTGAGGACAAACCAAATTGCTGTAATGATATTTATAGTTTCCCTATTACACCATTAACAGAGCCTCCAAAGCCAATTGACACCACAGCTCTTTTAATTAATCAAATGAAAGTATTAGTGCCATTAACCTTGTATTTTCATAATGATGAACCAGAGCCTAAAACCAAAGTGATTGTTACAAAAAAGAATTACAAAAAAACTTACGAAGATTACACCGCTTTAAAACCTAAATATTTAACGGAGTATCCAAAAGGTTTGGACGGAGATCAAAAGGAATACGCCTTAAACCGTGTTGAGAATTTTTTTGAAGACAGTGTAGATGCCGGAATGCAAGACTTGGATAAGTTTGCCTTACTACTTGACCAAGTATTGCAGCGCGGCGAAAAGGTAAAAATCACCATGAAAGGCTATTGTAGTCCTTTGGCAAGTACCGATTATAATGTGAATCTGGCGAAAAGAAGGATTAGCAGTCTGCGAAACTATTTTATGGAGTATGATAATGGTAAATTTGTGAAATACGTTGATAATACAAACGAAGCCGAAGGACGTATTGAGTTTTTTAACGAAGACATTGGAGAATTGCCAGTCAGTAAAGTGAGTGATGACGTTAAAGATGTTCGAAACTCAGTTTACAGCCCTTATGCAGCGGCTGAAAGAAAAATCCAGATTATAGCTATTAGCTATTTGAAGTAGTACATAACCCTGAAAGGGTTCCAAACCCTTTCAGGGTTATGTATAATCTACCACTTATTGCCCAAAATCAACCAGTTACAAAATCGCTGTTTTAATTAAACAATATTTGACAATATTTGTGGTAGATTAAGCGTCATTAAACAAAAAGAAAGGTTACCAAACATTAACAAAAAGATAGTATTAGAATATTGTTATTTAGAAACCTTTTTATTATGTTTGGCGTCATTCTAAAAATTAGAAACTAACTAAAAAAACAACTATTATGAGTAACAAAAAAACATCAGGCGGTTTTCCATTAATCGTTTCAGCAATTGCTATCATTATCTGTTTAGTAATCGGTATCGTAGTTTACAAATTTGTATTAGGCGATCCTGCTAACTTTGACGCTGAAGGTCCAGAAAAAGGACATCCTCACAATTTCTTTGGTATCATGTACAAAGGTGGGTTTATTGTACCAATTTTATTAGGAACATTATTTACAGTATTATGCTTTTTCTTTGAGCGTTTAATTACTATTCAAAAAGCAAATGGCGCTGGTAACACAGATAAATTTGTAGCTAAAATTAAAGAATTAATTGCCGCTAAAGATTTTGACGGAGCTATTGCAGCTTGCGATAAACAAAAAGGATCTTTAGGAAATGTTGTTCGTGAAGGTTTAATGAAATACCAATTCGTACAAAACGATAACACAATGGATAAAGAAGCTAAAGTTGCTGCTATTTCTAAAGCATTAGAAGAAGCTACAGCATTAGAATTACCAATGTTATCTAAAAACTTAAGCGTTATTTCTACATGTGCGTCTATTGGTACCTTAGTTGGTCTAATCGGAACGGTTGTAGGTATGATTCGTGCCTTCGGTGCATTAGCAGCAGCTGGTACTCCTGATACAGCAGCTTTAGCAACTGGTATTTCTGAAGCCTTAGTAAATACATTAGTAGGTATCTTATCTTCTGCATTAGCAATTATTTTCTACAACTTCTTCTCAAACCGTGTAGATCAAATTACTTATGCAATGGATGAAGCTGGTTTCTCAATTATTCAAGAATTCCAAACTTCAGGAAAATAATTTTCAGATTCCTTTATGGAATTAAAAAATAATTTTCATCTATTAATTAGTAACTAAAAAATAAGTCATGCCAAAAATAAAACCAGCAAAACATGCACCGAGCATAGATATGACTCCAATGGTGGATTTAGCGTTCTTATTGGTTACCTTTTTCATGCTTACTGCATCATTTCGTATGGCAGAACCGGTGATTGTGGATCCACCATCATCCGTATCTGACAAAACCTTACCAGAAAACACAGTATTAATTACGGTGGATAATATTGGTAGAGCGTTTTTTGGAGTAGGAAATGGCGAAGCTAGAACAAATACTTTAGACCAAATGTCAAAAAAGT
>JAEUTR010000357.1 GCA_016787365.1 Bacteroidia bacterium | reverse complement strand
ATTGAGTAAATTTTGAAAAATTGTTTTACACTATATTTATAATATGTTGATAAAATAAATAGGTATTTAAATAGTACAGTTAACTACTGTATTTTTTTTGGTACAACATCAGATTAAAGTTGGAATATGAGAATATTTGTCACTTCATGCGAAGTGGAAGCGTTTTAACGAAAGTCTCCAGAAGTTCTCGACTTCGCTCGAACTGACCATCCAACTTTATTCTGATAGATCTTCGTTTTTTTATTATATTAAACAATACGCTATCAAAGCAATTTTTAGTTAACCGTAAATACGGTTAATCTTTCTTTTTCTCTTTTTTTACCAACTTTAAGTTTAATAAATTCATGGGGTTAGTTGTTAAATCTTTTATGTTTTTGTGAACCAATCTGATAACCTGGTCATAATATAAAGGTACAATAGGCGCATCATCAATTAACATCTGATCCATTTGCTGGTACAAAACATTTTTCACTTCTCTGTTGGGTTCACGAATTACTTTTTCAAATAATACATCAAATTCAGGATTTTTATAGTGTGTGTAATTGGAGCCTACCGGTGCAAAATTTTTGCTGTAAAATAAACTCATAAAATTTTCTTCATCGGCATAATCTCCAACCCATGATTTTTTAAATAAATTGTATTCGCAACTGGCAACCGCTTGTCTTAAAACAGCAGGTTTATCTACGCTTATTTTTACATTAATGTTATTGTCGGCTAACTGAGATTGAATAAACTCTGTTTGCTCTAAGTAATTATCTGTTGTATGCAATGTAATTTCCGGTAAATTTTTCCCATCAGGATAACCGGCTTCAATTAATAATTGTCTTACTTTATCCGGATTATAGCTATAACCTTTTACAATTTTATCATTAAAAGAGGGTAATCCGTTTGGAATAAATCCGGCAGTAGCAGGATAACCAATATTATTTCTGAAAAATTTCACCATCTTCACTCTGTCAAAACCATAATTAATGGCTTTTCTCAGAGCTTTAATCCGTAACGGAGATTTTTTTACAATGTCTATATTATCATCTACTAAAATTCCTAAATAATCTGTTTTCAGGAATGTTTGTTTTTGCATTGTAAATTTTTCGGCATAAATAGGTTGTAGATTGCCGTTTTTATCTAATACTTCATTAATATTAAAGGCATCAGCACCACTTAGCATGTCATATTTCCCATTCAATAGCTCCATAAAAGCAGTTTCGCGGTCTTTTACAAACGAAATGGTAACAGCATCTAAATATGGTAATTGATGTTTGCCGTCATATTCAAAGTAGCGTTCATTTTTTAGTAATACCAGTTTAGTGCCTTCTTCCCATAGTTTAAATTTAAAAGGACCTGTTCCAACCGGATTTCTTCTAAAATCCTGACCATAAAAATCAACTGCTTCATACGGTATAACCGAAAAATATTTCATGGTAAGTACACTTAAAAAGGCACTGAAAGGATCTTTTAAATATACTACAAAGGTAGAATCGTTTGATGCCAGAAAGCCTTTGTAGCCTGTTTTTTCGGTTCTGTCAATATTGGATAATAATGAAACGGCACTACTTACACGGGCATCATACAAACGGTTGAAGGAGATCACAAAATCTTTGGCAGTTACTTTTCTTCCTTTTTTGTCATCAAAGCATGGGTTGTCATGAAAATAAACATCATCTCTTAAGATAAAAGTATAAGTCAATCCATCATCGCTTAAAAACCATCTTTTAGCAATACAAGGTTTTACTTTTAACGAATCGTCCAATTGCACAAGTCCGTTAAATACCTGATTTACTCCCCAAATATCTTCGGTATTATTGGCCGATGCAGGGTCGAGGCTTGATATTCCGGCCATTTCGTTGTAATTAAATACGGTACGATTATCATTTTCCTGCTTATTATCACCGCAAGTAGTTGTTGTTGCTACTATTATGAGGCAAAGCACGGTTAATTTCACAAATTTTATAATTGAGCCCATTTGTTATGTTTTTTTAAGGAATGCTTAATAATCAATATTAAGCAAATAGGACGCATTTTTTTTAAACTATTTCAACAGTTTTTCACATTAGCGTGTCAATTCTCTCAAATTGTATAAATTAGTGTCTTATTACTAAAAACTATCTACAACAATGAAAAAACATTTCTTATTATTTGTTCTACTATTTCTTACAACTTTTTATTATGCTCAGGAAGAAGGGGTAACAAACGTGACTCCTGAAATAGCTGCCAATAAAATGAAAGTTGGTAATTACGAAGATGCGTTAGTGGATTATTTGGAATTATTGAATGATGATCCGAAAAATGAAACATTTAATTATAATGCAGGAGTATGTTATTTAAATAGTAGTGTAAATAAAGGCAAAGCGGTGCCTTATCTGGAAATTGTGACTCGTAAAGAAAAACACGATCCTAATGCTGATTATTTATTAGGCAGGGCATATCAATTCGCTAATCGTTTTGATGATGCGGTTGCAGCTTTCAAAAAATTTAAAGCAGATGCAAAAGGTACAGTGTTTAATTTAGTAGATGCGGATTTACAAATTCAGCATTGCATTAATGCCAAGGAATTAATGAAGTATCCTGTGGACGTTATTTTTCAGAATCTGGGTTCTAATATTAATTCGGCTTACAGCGATTATTATCCATTTGTAACATCCAATGAGTCTTTTATTGTATACAATACAAAACGCCCTGAAAAAAATGCAGAGAAATTGGAGAACGGAACGTATAAAAATTCAATTTACATTTCGAAAGTTGTAAATGGTGAGTATACGAAAGCAAGTCCGATTGGTGCACCTATTAATGTTGGAAATGCAGGAATAGAAGTGATTGGATTGAGCGAAACAGGAGATAATATTTTATTGTATATGCCCGAAGGTTCAGGAAAAGGGAATATATACATCAGTAAATTAGATGCCAAGGGAATGTATGGTAAGCCTGAGAAACTGGATGCTAAAATAAATTCGGGAGGAGATGAAATAGCAGCTTCAATTTCATCGGATGGTAATACCTTATATTTTGCCAGTAACAGAAAAGGTGGCATAGGAGGAACAGATATTTATGTTTGCAAAAAAGTAGGTAAAAAATGGTT
>JAEUTR010000727.1 GCA_016787365.1 Bacteroidia bacterium | reverse complement strand
TGCAAAATCAATTTTTGCCCATGCAGACTTTAAACTCATATGTGTTGCTCCTCCCGGAAAAGCAATATCATTAATCGGTACAAGCCCGTTAATAGTAATTACTCCTGTACCTGTCACAACAGCATACGGTTTAAACAATACGCCTCCCAAAATTGCTCTGCTATTAAAATTAAAGCCTTTTAACAACGCTTTTGCTGAGGGTGCAGCGATGGCTACGCCAACGCTTCTTTCCCCTCTAGCTGAGGTTGTATCAAGATTTTTAATATCAGTCATTAATTTGGTTAAGCGTGCGGTTACTCGGTTGTCAGAAGCCGTCATGAGCATAGTACGTAACGCATCTCTCATAACTTTTCCTGAGCTTGCAGATGATCCAAATTCAGCACCGTTTTCTCTTGTTCTCACAAAAGCAGGGTCGTTAGCGATGCGTGCCGCATCTACGCCCCCTTTTTCTCGTGCCAAATGACCATCCTGTGTTTTGTAAAAGGAAATATCTCCGATTTTTCCTTTTAGTTTGATGATTCCTTTTTGTCTTGCCATTTTATTTAATGGATTGAATTAATACTCTAAATTTTGTTTGTGTTGCAACACATCAAACTCCATTTTATCGCGAATAAATTTTGTTTGATACAACAAAACTATCTTACCTAATCAAGCAATTCAATTATGCCGTTCGGCTTATTCGGAATACGCTTAATTATGCTGAAATAGCCAACATTAGTATAACTATAGGTGGGTATATTTGAGATATATCAACCCTATAGATGAAGTATAGATAAAGTATCAAATGAAAATTAAACGTGTTTGTATATATCCAAAAGACATCCAGTGCATCACCGGTAAAAGTGAAAGGTATTCTCAAAAATTATTTAAGAAAATAAAAGAGCATTATGGTAAAAATCAAGACCAATTTCTAACCATAAATGAGTTTTGTGAATACACTTCGATTGATAAACCAACCGTAGAAAGTTTCATTTTTGACTAACAAAGACTGTTCATTAATTAACACTTTTAAGCTTGTAAAAGCATGTTCTGAATGTTATATTTGTATAGTTCATTTATTTAATGAGTTTAACAAGTATATGCTATTAGGTGACCTCTAAGGTTACTTGACTAAAAATAAAATTGCAAAGTGTTGGATTTCAGCTATTTGGTCGTGAATTCGTTTTCCCGTCCGGACCGCAAAATCCTGATAAGAAATTATCAGGATTTTTCGTTTTATAGCGTTTTGTTTTGACAAATCTATACATCATTAATCTATTCCGTAACAGATAAAATCATTTCCTTAATGGTATAATATTGTTTCATCTTCAATGTTTTCTCCCTTCTCCACCCGCTTGATATATTAATATTAAATAATTGAGCTACTTCTTTATAGTTCATATGATTTAAAAAAGCTTTCACATATTCAAAATCATTTTTTTTCCATGAATCTAAATAGTCTTCATAAATCATAAACAAATTATTTAAATATAAACTTGTTTTTTCATTGCTAGTTGCAATTAAAAAGCGGCTGTCGGTTTTTTTAATTAAATCTAAACGTTCGCGAGCGTCTATTAGCCCAAAACCTAAACGTTCATAAGCTGTATGTTTACTCTGTAATGATTCTAAGGTATCATGGTACAATACATGTTTTAGTTTAAAATCAAGATTATTCTCAATAATACATTCTTCGATATCAAAAATCATCTCTAAAGTTCCTTGCAAATTATTAGTAATTCCTTGGAACTCACTAGCCATTACCATATCCAAATTGGTAATGAAGTGTTTTTTGTGAATTTTATTAATCACTCCTATCACATTTTGCAGTTCCTTTTGAATACCATCTGGAGAACTAGAACCTAGATTTCTGACCGCTGACATTAAGATAAAATGTTCCATTGAATGTTAAATTAATTATTTTTTTTGCATAAATAGCGCAAAAATAAAAAAATATTCTAAAAAGTAATTGATTTTACTTGGCAGCTAGTAAAAAAGACATATATTTGCAGCCCAATTTAGAAAATTAAAACAAATTAAACGTGGACGCATTAAGTTATAAAACAAAATTCGTGAACAAAGCCAACTCAGATAAAGAGTGGTTATTAGTTGACGCAGAAAATGAAGTTGTAGGTCGTTTGGCCTCTAAACTTGCGTATTTAATACGCGGCAAACATAAAACTAACTTCACACCTCATACTGATTGTGGTGCTAACATCGTTGTTATCAACGCTGAGAAAGTTCGTTTTACTGGTGCTAAAATGGATGATAAAGAATATGTTCGTTACACTGGTCACCCAGGTGGACAACGTTTTGCAACTCCAAAAGAAATGCTAGCTAAAAAACCTGAAGAAGTAATTAAACATGCCGTGCATGGGATGTTACCTAAAGGGCGTTTAGGAAGAGCTATCAATACAAATTTATTTGTATTCGCTGGAGCTGAGCATGATCATGCAGCACAGCAACCAAAAAAAGTAGATTTATCAACTATTATTGCATAATATAAATGGAAGTAATTAACACATCAGGTCGCAGAAAATGTTCGGTAGCTCGTGCTTATGTATCAAAAGGTACAGGAGTAATCACTATCAACAAAAGAGATTATAAAGAATATTTCAAAACTCCAACTTTACAATACTACGTATTACAATCATTAAACAACGCAAAAGCAGTTGGTGAGTATGATGTAAAAGTAAACGTAAATGGTGGTGGAACTACAGGACAAGCTCAAGCAGTGCGTTTAGCTATTGCAAAAGCTTTAGTAGAAATCAATCCGGAATTGAAAAAAGAATTACGTGCAGAAGGATTAGTAACTCGTGATCCACGTATGGTTGAACGTAAGAAATTCGGTCAAAAGAAAGCTCGTGCACGTTTCCAATTCAGCAAACGTTAATATTTATTTACAATACATTATACAAACATGTCAAATACATTCAACGAATTATTAGAATCAGGTGCTCATTTTGGTCACTTAAAAAGAAAATGGAATCCAGCAATGGCTCCTTATATTTATGCTGAAAAAAACGGCATTCATATCATCGACTTAAACAAAACTGTAGCTAAAATTGATGAAGCAGCAGCAGCGTTAAAACAAATTGCTCGTTCTGGTAAAAAAATATTATTTGTTGCTACTAAAAAGCAAGCAAAAGATATAGTAGCAGAAAAAGTAAAAGCAGTAAATATGCCATATGTAACTGAGCGTTGGCCAGGTGGTATGTTAACTAACTTTGCTACTATCCGTAAAGCAGTTCGCAAAATGTCTCAAATCGACAAAATGGCTACTGATGGGACTTTTGATAATATTTCTAAAAAAGAAAAATTACAAATTTCTCGTGAGCGTGCGAAATTAGAAATTAACTTAGGTTCAGTTGCTGATTTAACTCGTTTACCATCTGCTTTGTTTATTGTTGATATCTCTAAAGAACATATTGCAGTAGCAGAAGCAAAACGTTTAAACATACCAACATTTGCAATTGTTGATACAAACTCAAACCCTAATTTTGTTGATTACGCTATTCCAGCTAACGACGATGCTTCAACTTCAGTTGCTTACATCGTAGAGTTAATGTGTAAAGCTATCAACGAAGGTTTAGGTGAGCGTAAAATGGATAAAGAAGCTACTGCAGCTGACGAGAAAGAAGGTAAAAATTCTAAAGAAGAAGCAGAAGAATTAGCAGCAGGCTTAAAAATCAAAGGAGCAAAATCTGATGAGGAAGAAGGTGCTCGTAAACCAGCGGCTCGTAAAAGAACTACAGCGAAAAAATAATTTTTCACTACTATAATTTAACGGCCGTTCCTCTAAAGGGAAGGCCGTTTTTTTTAAATTAAAATAATAAACATAAAATAATTAAGACAATGGCAATTACAGCACAAGAAGTAAACAAATTACGCCAACAAACCGGAGCAGGTATGATGGATTGTAAAAAAGCATTAGAAGAAAATAACGGTGATTTTGAACAAGCAATTGATTACCTACGTAAAAAAGGAGCTAAAGTAGCTGCTAATCGTGGAGATAGAGATTCTAAAGAAGGAGTTGTTTTAGCTAAAACATCCGCTGATAATAAAAGAGGTATTTTAATTTGGGTTAACTGCGAAACTGATTTCGTAGCTATTAACGCAGATTTTATCGCTTTTGCTGATTCTATTGCAACAATTGCATTAGAGAAAAACGCAAAAACTAAAGAAGAAATTTTGACTTTACCATATAACGGTGATATTACTGTTGGAGATAAATTCATGGAACAAGTTGGTAAAATCGGTGAGAAAATTGAAATTGGATATTTTGAAACTATTTCAGCTGAAAAAGTATCTGCATATATTCACCCAGGTAACCGTGTTTCTGTTATCGTTGGATTTAACAAAGAAGTTGCTGATGAAGTTGGACGTAACGTAGCAATGCAAGCAGCAGCTATGGCTCCAGTAGCTTTAGACAAAGAAGGTGTAACTCCTGAAATGTTAGAAAGAGAATTAGAAATTGCTCGTGAACAAATTCGTGCTGAAGGTAAACCTGAAGATATGGTTGAAAAAATTGCTCAAGGTAAAATTGCTAAATTCTACAAAGAGTCAACTTTATTAAACCAAGAATATATTAAAGATAACAAGTTAAACGTTGCTCAATATTTACAAAGTGTGGATAAAGGCTTAACAGCTACAGCGTTCAAACGTTACGCTTTATCTTAATTTATTAAAATCCCGATTAAAAATCGGGATTTTTTTTAACCTATAAGACCTGTCAGGTTTCGAAAACCTGACAGGTCTTTCAACAAGAAAAAAAATATGAAATACAAACGTATACTTTTAAAATTATCAGGTGAGGCCTTAATGGGCAATAAAGGATTTGGCATTGACCAAGAGCGCTTAATGGAATATGCCAAAGAAATTAAAAATGCATACGATGCTGGTTGTCAGGTTGCTATTGTAATAGGTGGCGGAAATATTTTTAGAGGTATTCAAGCAGAAAAAGGTGGCATGGACCGCGTACATGGTGATTATATGGGAATGTTAGCCACCGTTATTAATTCAATGGCTATTCAATCTGCTCTTGAAGGATTAGGGGTACAAACTCGCTTACAAAGTGCCATAAAAATGGAACAAATTTGTGAACCATTTATTCGTCGTAAAGCGGTTCGTCATTTAGAAAAAGGACGTGTGGTAATTTTTGGTGCAGGTTCTGGGAACCCTTATTTTACTACAGATTCAGCCGCCGCATTAAGAGCTATTGAAATTGAAGCAGAAGTTATTTTAAAAGGCACCCGAGTAGATGGTATTTATACCGCCGATCCTGAAAAAGATAAAACAGCTACAAAATATGATCAAATTAGTTTTGACGAAGTATATTCAAAAGGACTTGAAGTAATGGATTTAACAGCTTTTACATTATGTAAAGAAAACAACTTACCTATTATTGTATTTGATATGAATAAAAAAGGTAATCTTCAAAATTTATTAAAAGGAGATAAAGTTGGAACATTAGTAATTGCCTAATCATCCTTATAGCATTTAACGTCATTTATTTAGAAATTATAACCTAAATAAATGACGTTTTTTTATGCTTTTAAATCTATACAATTTCTCAAGAACTGATTTAGAGGCAACATGGCTTTAAATACTTTGGATGCATGAGCAGGGAAATTTTTATCAGTTATCTCACTATCTTTTAAAGGATGAACTACGATAAAATGTTTATGCTGTAGTAAATTTAATTCAGGATGATCTTTTGGATAACCTTTTGGGGCTGTTTTTAATTTATCATCCTGCGATAATTCCTTAAAATAAGTTTTAAAGTCTTTAGCATTCAATATCTTTTTAAAATCTGTTGTATTATAGTCAATTTCTTGACGAATTGCGGCTAATACATCCGGTTGAGGCATATAACATCCGCCTGCTAAAAAACTTTTTCCGGGTTCTATATGCATATAGTATCCTGCTCCCATGTCTTTTTTACCTCCGGGATTAATGCTTGCGCCCATATTTAACTTATAAGGTGATTTATCTTTACTAAACCTCACATCTCTGTTAATACGAAACAAACATTTTCTGGCTTCCAAGCCTGCTAGTCCTTTATCAAAAGATACACTTTTATCAATCACCAATTTTACAACTGCTTCAAACTCTGCTTTACAAGATTCATAAGTTGTTCGGTTTACATCAAACCATTCTTTGCTATTATTTTTAGCCAGTTGTTTTAAAAATTTTAATGTTGCTTCCATAATTCTTTACTTTATATTTAGCTTATTTATTTTAGTTTCAATTGATTTTAAAATTTCCAGTTGTTTAGCTTGACTATCAAACAAAATTTTAATTTGTTCTTCCAATAGTAAATCTACCTTTTGATGTAATCCACGAACTTCCAATTCCGCTTTTAAATTTATTAAATAATCATTCTCGCTGCGTTTACGATCTTTTTCTTCCTGTCTGTTTTGACTCATCATAATAATAGGTGCCTGCAATGCGGCAATGCACGACAAAATTAAGTTCATTAATATAAAAGGATAAGGATCGAAATTAGCCTTAACAGGCGTTAGTGTGTTAAATAAAATCCAGATGAGAAGAACGACAAAAAAGGAAATAATAAAAGCCCAGCTTCCTCCAAAGCGTGCAACCTTGTCTGAAATACGTTGACCGGTAGTTAACTTATCTTCTGGGGCATTAATCAAATTATTTACGATTAACTCTTCGTCTTTAATTGCTGTTTCTACAATGTTATGTAGTTTAGCCATTTGCTCATTTTCTGTTCGCAATAATGTTTGAATATCCTTATCCATGTTTTTAATTATATTAATATCATAATACTACTTAGTATTTATATTTAATGAAGTGTATGTTCAATTCATTAAAACAATCTAAAAAAGTTCTCGAAAAATTTTTGGGTACTATATCTTTAAACCGTAGTTTAAAATTACAAAAAAGGATTAATCTTCTGCTTTTCTGTTTTTAAAATAATTCATTAACAAAACAGTACTTAATAAAAGGCTCAAACAATAAAGCACATCCTCAACAGGTATTGTAAATAAACGAATAGCCATGTTTTCATTATCATTATATGTCACAATCGGCAATGCGGTTAAAATGCCATTACATATTAAAAAAGGTATGAGAGAAACGAAATATGCAAGATAAAATCTTCCGAAATTTTTAAATTTATAAATCAATGCCGCAAATAGTAATAATAAAAAACAAATACCGGCATTTACAAGCGTATACGTTTTATCATAATAGATGATACAAAGTGCTAATGATAAAATAATGATAATAGTACTGATTGGATTCGGGCATCCAATAACATCGCGTTTTACATATACATTTAAAACTTCATATATAAATACACAGGAATAGGGAACGCATACAAAAAACAACACTTCTTCTAATGGTAGATTAAAAATATAAATACCCGTAATATATTTCGGATTAAACCCCCAAACGCCCTGAGCCGTAAAAAGTATGTCCCATAAAATAAAAAAAACTCCACTTATAAGCATGGCAGGAAACAAGTATTTCCAAAGTTTATAAAAAGCCACTTTTTTATCGAAGCTTAATGCTAACGGAAACAAAACACTAGCAATGTCTAAAACCAAATAAGTATAATGTGAATTCATGTTTTATATAATTGCTTAAATATACAATTAGCCAGTTTATTAAAACATTATATTACGGAAGAGTTATTTTTAAAATAGCGCAGCGGAACAATCAACATTCCAAAATTTTCACTATCGTTTTTCTGCAAATGTTTATGATGTATTTTATGAGCACGTTTAATGCCTTTTACATACCAATTATTTGATTTCGAAAACCATTTAAAACGTTGGTGAATAATAACATCATGTACTAAAAAATAGGCAATACCATATAATAAAATACCAATACCTACATAAAATTTAAAATCTAAACCATGCATCACACCAAACATGATACATAACCAACTTGGAATGGCAAAAACGAGAAAAAAAACATCATTTTTTTCAAAAAAGGAAACATTACTGTGATTATGATGATCTTCATGAAAATACCACATAGAACCATGCATAATAAATTTATGGGTAAACCACGCCATAAATTCCATCCCCATAAAAGCTATTATTGTTGTCAATACATTTAGCAGCATAATATAATAACAAACGATGTTTTGTTTTGTTTAAGTAAAACAATATAAAGCTAAAAAAAAAGCAAATTGTATAAAATAAAAGGCCTTTGATGTATAATTTGGTTTTTGAGCTAGCTGTTTTTGCACTAAAAGATTAAGTAAAAATGAGATAATAAACCAAGCAATATAGTTTTGAAGAGGGATAATTGATTCTTTCCAGTACCAAAAATCGAATTTTGAGGCATTTTGCTCTATAAAATAATCAAGAGCTACCATTAAAAAGGCTCCGAACAATGCATTTAATAACGGATTTTTAAATTTTGACAACTGGGCGGTGCTATACAATAATATTGCCCAGTTTACCCCAATTAATAAAGGAACAGACAAGAGTTGATATCCTAATGCTTTTCCGTATACATAAGAACCAAATATGAGTTCGGTTTTAACACCCGCAACTTCTACAAAAAAACCTAGAACAGCTACTAGTAAAAGCGATCCATAAAATTGCCAGTTGATTTGATTTGACATTAATACTATTAGCCCAAATGATAACAATAAATTAACAGGACTTAACGACTTAAAATATACCGGATTTACTATAAAACCAATAAATCCTACCACATGAAAAATAAGAATGATGAGTATGGCTATGTTTTTTTTAAAAAAATTCATTAATGTTTATCAGAATTAGGCCAAATGTAATAAAAATCAAAAAACAATTACGGCTTATTGTTTATATTTGGTAACTATAATTGCTGATTTAATTTTATGATAAAAAAAAGTAAAATCCCTCACATCAATAGAGAAATAAGTTGGCTTTCATTTAATGAACGTGTCCTTCAGGAAGCATCTGACCCTTCTACTCCACTTATTGAACGCTTAAAATTTTTGGGAATTTTCAGTAATAATCGCGACGAATTTTACAGAGTAAGAGTAGCGACTATAAACCGTTTAACTAAGCTTGGAAAAAAAGCCATTGATATATATGGCGACGACCCAAAGGAATTATTACAAAAACTACAACGTAAGGTTATAGAACAACAGCAACATTTTGAAGAAATTTATCAGGAATTACTTCACGAACTGGCAAAACAAAATGTTTTTATTATCAATGAAAAGCAATTAAATCAAAACCAACAGCAATATGTAAAAGATTTTTTTCATAATCAGGTAGAAACAAATTTGTTTCCTATTATGGTAGATGAAAACAAGCCTTTTCCATATATGAAAGATAAATCGGGATACTTGTTTGTTCGATTAATATCTACCGTTCAAAAACAAAAAAATAAATATGCTTTAATTGAAATTCCTTCGCGTACTACAAGTCGTTTTATTATTTTACCTCAAGAAAAAAACAAAAAATACATCATTTTATTAGACGATGTCATTAGGTATAATGTACATGAAATGTTTTCGGTTTTTGGTTACACTACCAAAGAAGCTATCAACATTAAACTAACCAGAGATGCAGAATTAGACATTGATCAGGATGTGAGTAAAAGCATGCTCGAAAAAATATCTAAAGGTGTAAAAGACAGAAAAAAAGGACAACCTGTTCGTTTTGTATATGATAGTACCATGAGTAAGGAAATGTTAGCCTTTATCATGAAAAAATTAGGGATGGATAAAAAAGACAACGCCATTCCAGGTGGACGCTATCATAATTTTAAAGATTTTATTGGCTTTCCTAATATTGGAGAAAAAAAATTGATGTATGAGCATCCTCGTCCATTAAATCATAAATATTTATATAACATCAATACAAGTATTTTAAGTGTGATTAAACAAAAAGATATTTTGTTGCATTATCCTTATCACACATACGATCATACAATTACTCTTTTAAGAGAAGCTTCTATTGACCCAACAGTAGAATCCATCAAAATAACATTATACCGTGTAGCTGATTCTTCAAAAATTGCCAATGCTTTGGTAAATGCTATTAAAAATGGGAAAAAAGTAACCGTTTTGGTAGAATTACAAGCCAGATTTGATGAAGAAAATAATATATACTGGGCAAATAAATTACAGGAAGAAGGAGCAACAGTGATTTACGGAGTTCCCGGATTGAAAGTGCACAGTAAATTATTTTTAATAACTACCAGAGTTAGAGGCAAAGAAATTAAATATGCACATATTGGCACAGGAAATTTTAATGAAAAAACTGCTCGCATTTACACGGATTTTAGTTTACTAACAGCAGATAAAAATATTACCGATGAAATTTCGAGTGTATTTGATTTTTATGCCAATAATTTTAAAACCGGTGTATATAAACATTTAGCAGTAGCTCCTTTCTTTATGCGTCAAACCTTTGTGAATTTAATTGACAAGGAAATAACAAATGCAAAAGCAGGAAAAAAAGCCTACATGATTTTAAAAATGAATAGCCTAGTTGATAAAGATATGATTGAAAAATTGTATGAAGCATCACAGGCAGGAGTTCAGATTACACTAATTGTAAGAGGTATTTGTTCTTTAGTCACCGAAATTGCAGGTTATAGTGATAACATAAAAGCATACAGTATTGTAGATAAATATCTGGAACATGCCCGTGTATTTATTTTTGCCAACGGAGGTAATGAAAAAATTTATATTACTTCAGCTGATTGGATGAGTAGGAATTTAGATAGTCGTAGCGAAGTAGCTGTTCCTATTTTAGATGCAGAAGTAAAAAAACAGATCAAAGATATTATCAATATTCAATTATCAGGAAATACAAAGGTTCGTATTTTGGATAGATTGCAACAAAACCTTTATAAAAAAGCCAAACCCGGAGAACGTAAAGTTCGTGTACAGGATGAGATTTATAATTATCTTAAAAAAGATAAAGAAGCCTATTTAAAAACAAAGACGAAGACAAAAATTACTACTAAAGCCCTTTCTACCATATGATTTTTGCAGCTGTTGATATTGGAAGTAATGCGATGCGCTTATTATTTTGCAGAGCATATGATGTAAACGGAAAGCCACACTTTAGTAAAGAAGAATTAATTCGTTTACCAATTCGTTTGGGGGAAGATGTATTTTTAAATGGCAAAATTTCGGATAAAAAAGCTGAAAAGTTAGTAACTGCCATGCGTGGCTTCAGAGAACTTATTAAAGTATATGAAGTGGATGGATACAGAGCCGTTGCTACCAGTGCCATGCGAGATGCCAGTAATAGTAGTGAAATTATTGAACGTATAAAAAAAGAAGCGGATTTAGAAGTTGAAATTATTGATGGTAAACTGGAAGCTCAACTAGTGTTTTCTAACCATATTGAAGAATTATTAAATCCTAAACACTCTTATTTATATATTGACGTTGGTGGTGGTAGTACGGAGTTAACCCTATATAGTAACCACAAAGTCATTGCTTCCAAATCTTTTAATATTGGAACTGTTCGTATGCTTCTTAATAAGGTAGAAAAAGAAGAATGGGAATTAATGAAAGAATGGATTAAAAAATCAACGTTTGGATACAGTCCTTTACGTGCCATTGGTTCCGGTGGAAATATCAATAAGATATTTAAAATGACTAAAAAAGAAAATAAAAATTTAAGCTATAACAAATTAAAAGGCATTAATGACATGCTTAACTCCTATACCTACGAAGAGCGTGTTGAAGTATTAGGACTAAAACCTGATAGAGCAGATGTTATTGTGCATGCCTCTAAAATTTTTATTACCATTATGAAAACCGCTGATATTGAAGATATTTTTATTCCACAAATTGGGTTATCAGATGGTATTGTTCATGATTTATACGACAAAGCAAAAGCGAAGTGATAATTAATACTTTTTCTTATTCCCTCTTTCTGAGAGGGATTAGAATACATACACTTTACTTCTCTGCTAAATAAATAGCTGCTAATCCTAAACCTACCGAACTAAAGCTTGCTTTTTTATAGCCTACTTTTTCAAGTATAGCAGTAAAACGCTCGTTATCAGGAAATGCTTTAATAGATTCAGGCAAATACGTATATGCTCTGGTATCTTTAGAGAACATCTTTCCTAAAGTAGGTGTAATGTATTTAAAATGGAATTTATAAAATTGTTTCACTGGAAATTTACGAGGAGACGAAAATTCCAACACACATAATTGTCCACCCGGTTTTAAAATACGCAACATGTTCGCTAATCCTTTTTCCAGATTCTCAAAATTTCTTACTCCAAAACCTACAGTAATAGCGTCCATTGAATTATCAGGTAAATCACAAGTTTCAGCATCGCCATATTGCAAAGTAATAGTTTTATCGAGATGTAATTTTTGTAATTTTTCTCTACCAAACTTCATCATTCCTTCGCTGATATCAATGCCAATTACTTTAACTGGATTTAATTTCATCGCTGCAATTGCAAAATCACCCGTACCAGTGGCTACATCTAAAATATGTTTTGGTTGTTTATCCGCAATTAATCTGATGCATTTTTTTCTCCAACCTTTGTGAATACCAAGCGATAACAAGGAATTTAAAAAATCATAACGAAAAGCAATATTATCAAACATCTGAGCTACCTGCTCTTTTTTTGATTCGGTGTTATTGTAAGGTGTAATTTGAGACATAGTACTGTTTTTATTTAGCC
This sequence comes from Bacteroidia bacterium, assembly GCA_016787365.1. Classification (GTDB taxonomy): domain Bacteria; phylum Bacteroidota; class Bacteroidia; order B-17B0; family Aurantibacillaceae; genus UBA4416. The sequence goes on along the minus strand of JAEUTR010000727.1, from coordinate 234 downwards.
GCAAAGTGCGCAAAGTTTTTTTTCGCAAAGAGAAAAAGAAGTATTGATATACAAACTCTGAGTTCTTTGCATTTACTCTGAGTTCTTTGCGGTTAAGTCTTTATTTTACAAAATCCAACTTCAATGCTTCTTCTAATAACTGTTCTTTACTAACAGGTACCACGCCAATTTGTTCACATACTAAACCACCTGCTAAATTTGAAATAGCAGCCATCACAACCGGATTAACATGTA
>JAEUTR010000323.1 GCA_016787365.1 Bacteroidia bacterium | reverse complement strand
AACTGATTTAGAATTATTTCAAAGCCTGAGTTTACGGCCAATACTAAAACTACAAAATAACATCATTTTGTCATTAATGAATCAACATTTGGCAGAACATAAATTGGTAGTAAAAAATTTAACTGACAATAAAAAAACAGAACGTATACATGATATAGTAAAAAATAATTTACAACAAAAACAATTGCTACTTGGTGTTGTTATAGCTCATTTTACTGACGAAGAATTAAATTTTTATTACTTAAACAAAAAAGAAGTGGTAAAACGCATTATTACAATGGTATTAGAGCGTATCTGTTCGCAATTAGATAAACTGCAATTTTAATCATTCAAAATTACAAACCATTCAAAATTTGCTGAAAAAATAAGTGTTTGTGATTCGTCAAATAAATTAACTGAAGTTGTCAGCAATACTTTTCTTCTAGTTATTAAAAGTTCTGTAATTTCTTCTATCGAATTATTTTTTAGTTGTGCCTGAGAAACTATTATTCCATTTGCCGGTTTTTTATAACTTACCTCAACCTTTCTAACTACAGGTATTACATTATCAATGATATTAACCGGAAATGATTGTAATAAAAATTGTGCTGCACTACCTTCTGCCAAAGTAAATAAAGCAGCGGCATGAACTGTTCCCAAATGGTTTGTATATTCAGGCTTAGCATCTAACTGCAATAAATAATTTTGGTTTTTGGAAAGTTTTATACCAATAAACTCATTAAAAGGGACTTTAGTAATATCCATAATTATTTAAATTAATAAAAAAATCAAAGCTACATAAATAAACAGATTCTAAATAGGCAGCCAAATTAGTATTACGATATAAATATTTTACCTTTGTTTTTGATTAATTTAAATAACAAAATTATGGAAGTAAAAGATAGTAATGGTTCTTTGTTAAATGATGGTGATACTGTAACTTTAATTAAGGATTTAAAAGTAAAAGGTTCGTCCTTAGTATTAAAAAGAGGCACAACTGTAAAAAAAATCAGATTAACTGATGATGCTGATGAAGTAGATTGCAAAATTAATGGAAGCAGTATTGTACTAAGAACTGAATTTTTAAAGAAAATATAATCGTGTATTTTTATTTTAACCCGAAAACAATTGTTTTCGGGTTTTTTTATGCTTTAATTTTTTCAGGTAACTTATTTGCCCATTTGTCGTAAAAGCAGGTATGGGAACATTATCTGAAAATTGGCTAACAGAAGATTTGATGGACTTCGAATACAAAAAATACATTGTATTGGCCTATCTGCAAAGCGTAAAAGCTCATTTTAATGAACAAAAATTATATCCGGATTTTGCGGAATTAATTTCACATTACAAAAACATGATTTTGCTAAAAAACAATACGATTAATCTGGAAAGCAAATTCAAAAAAAATTTAACCGGAATTGATTTTAAAACTATGAAATTACAATACAGTTCTGTTTTTGATGATGAAACGATTCAGGAATTGAAACAAATTATTGAATTTTGTGAGCCATTGTTTGAAAATGAATTAGGTAAAGGAAAAACAATTTTTGATTTTGCAGAACAACATATCTATTCTGATCATATAGGAATTTTACCTATTTATAAAACCGAAGGTTATTTTATTCTACAACCATACCAGTCTAAACAGGTTTCGGTTTATACCTATATGTTTTCTAAAATAAATTTACTACAACAAGAAGTATACGGACTTAACAGTTCTTATTATTCAAGTTACACATTATCATTAGCAAAACCTGTAGATAAATTAAAACTGGATATTATTGATTCAAATCCTCAATTACCAAATCCTGCTGTGTATTTATTTAAAGCAAAAGCAGAACTACCAACAAACGAAACGTTTTTACCAATCGCTAAGCGTTTATTGTATAAACAATTGGCTGCTTGATAAAAACATCCCGTGTTAGTTTGAGTGTATATAAATTATTATGATTTACAACGAATTTGAGCCATTGGGATAGAAACTAAACCTTTTGGGGTTTGTACTTTAATGTTATCAATATATGCTTTTTGCCCTGGTCTCATTCTTGCCAAAGCGTTTTTTGCTTCTTGAGACAAGCTATTTCCTGAACAATTGATAGGTGCTATCCCTTGAATTTCGACATCGAAACTTTTCACCACCATGTTAACTGGAAACATAAATCCTGGAGATTCTGCACCAAGGCCATTAAGACTTTTTATTTCATTTTTAGAAAATTCTAAATTTGAAACGGCCAGTTTTCCTCCTATTTTTAAAACAGCCGGTGGAATATCTTTTACTCTAAATATTTTTGCAATGCCTTGTTGCTGATAAACTCCATTAACTTTTGCCGCTACTGTAATACTGCAAGTTCCGGCAGACTTTACTGTAATTATATATTTACCGGCAGATGTAGGCTTAGCCTCTGCACCACATCCTACTATATTAATTTTTAAATCTGAAGGAGAAAAACCTGCTGCTGAAATACTCATGGGATTTTCAATTCCACTATATAAAATATTCATATTATCTGCGGCAATAGCTGAAAAAGGTGGTGCTACCATGTAAGTATAATCAAATGGATAATATTCATCAACACCTCTTGGATTTCTGTATTTGACAACTCCTTTCAATTTTTTTTCTCCTACAGAACCAGTCATTGTTTCATAATTCCCCACACCATCTTTAATTAAAACAGGAGAACCATTATTAATCAGTTTTTTAGAAGCCTCATCATATTCTGCACCTACCAAAACTTCCATACGTTCAGAAGTTAATTCTGTACTTGAGGCTCCCAATACAATATTGGCCTTAAAAGGTTGGCCGGATAATACATAAGCGCTTGGTGCAACAACATCAGCGTGCAGTTTATCAATTTTAAAAACAAATTTACTGGAAGCTGCTGCAAACGTATGTAAAAACTCAGATTCCAAATTTTTCATATCCGCTTGTATCTTATCTAAATTAGTAATTACGGCAGCCAAAGGCATATGGTAAAAGTTTTCTAATTCCCAATTTAACTTAATGCCATCTTTCATTAAATTTCTATCTACCGGTTTAATGGTTGCTAATTTTTGTTTAAGTGTATGGATGCTTTCATCATCTAATTTGCTTTTTGGATCTTTTTGCATATTATCAATTAAGAGTAATAAATTCTGATGTAAATTGGTTAATTGTACCCTTAAATCTTTGGCAGAGTATTTTTTATCAAC
>JAEUTR010000322.1 GCA_016787365.1 Bacteroidia bacterium | reverse complement strand
AACTCTCTGTGGTATTCTTTTATCTAGTGTAGAAATTATTGGTCAAACAACTTTATATTCAGAAAATTTTAATTCTACTACTGTAGGAAAAGGAATTGATGGGGTTACTACTAATACAACAGGAATAACAACATGGTCCATAAATTATACAGGTTCGTGGTCTCCTATGGCCGCTGGCGAATATTTTAAAGTTGCAAATGTAGCCGTTGGTGACAATGTCTTTGAGTCTTTTAATACTGACGCTCCGGGTACAACTGCAGTCAACTCCTGTGTATGGTCTACAACTCTAATTGCAATATCTGGGTTTTCGAACGTAACTATTTCCGTTGATTTAAGTCGGAATAATTCAAATTCAGGAAGTGGTTGCCAAGCTTATTATTCAATAGATGGGGCTGCGGATGTTTCATTTGGTTCTTGTATTGGCTCAGCATCAAATACTACTGCGGTGGTTTCCGGATTATGCGGCTCAACCCTATTGGTAAAAGTTTATCACTGGGGAACCAGCTCAACCCCAAAGTACAGACATGATAACGTTTTAGTAACAGGGGTCGCTATTCCAGAACCGTCTTCCTATCCTTCAACTTTTTCAGCAACTCCAAACTCTAATTGTACACAATTAGATTTGACTTTTTCGGCCCCTAGTTCAATAACAAACGCAGTAGGATATTTAATACTACAAAAACAAGGCTCACTTCCAACTGGTTCGCCAAGCGATAGACTAAATTATAGTGTAGGTAATGTTATTGGAGATGGAACAGTAGCTGCTATTATTACAAATACTTCGCAAACTACTATAAATATTTCTGGTTTAACAGGATCAACATCATACTATTATATAGTTTTTCCATACTACTACAACGGCTCCAGTTCATGTACCTATAATTACTATTCTGTAGGTACAATTGGGAATTGCAGTGCTACTACAAATTCATGTGTGTCTGTTACTACAGAGCCATCTGCAAATCCAGCATCATTTACTTCAACAATAAGCCCAACTTGTGGAAGATTAATTTTAAATTTTAGTGCCGCTAGTACCATTAGTAATACCTATGGTTATTTAATTTTAAGAAAACAAGGGTCTGCGCCTACCGGCTTGCCATCAGATGCAAACGACTATACAATTGGAACAACAATCGGCGATGCTATAGTTGTTGCAAATATTAATAACACCGCAACAACAACATATTCAGATAACGCATTAAGTAATGCTACTCAATATTATTATTCTATTTTTCCATATAACTATGATGGATCAAATCCACTTTCATATAATTATAAAACAACTGGTTTTTTAACAACTAACCAAACTACTATTTGGTGTGAAGATTTAATAGGAAGCGCAATAGGTAATCAAGGTGGTGGTTATCATACTCCTGGAGTAGGACCACATGGAGGAAATGATAACTGGTGGGCTGTAAACCTATATACCAAAACCGACATGCATAATGGAGGATCGAGTAATGTACACAATATTATTAGTTCTATCTGCATTGATTTAAATCGTTCTGACCCAAACTGGTCATCGGCAGCTGTATCACAATCGATGGATTTTAATATATACATGGCCAACTATAGCAATGTTTCAACTTTTCCAAGTGCATATGGAACGGAGGCGGCATTAAACGCAGGTACTGGTGTAACCTGGACTTTAGTCTTTAGCGGTAGTTACACTTTTTCAGGTTTAGGTTGGAATACAATAAATTTAACGACTCCATTTTATTATAATGGTACCGGAAGTCTACTCGTAAAATATACAAGGAATTGCAGTAGTTGTTCATCTTCAAATTATCCATCGTTTGGGTACTTAGATGCTTCTCCAACCTCAGATATTAGAAATAGGAATCAAACTCAGGTGAATTCGGATTACAAGTACATGAAAATAGCCTTTAATTCTACTTGCACAAACAACATAGTACTCCCTATCGAACTTACACGTTTTGAAGGAGACTGTAATAATGGAAATGTGATGTTAACTTGGCAAACATCGTCTGAAAAAAACAATAAAACATTTTATATTGAGCGGTCATTTGATGGAAACACATTTCAACCTATTGGTTCAGTAAATGGTAACGGTAATTCCATTAGAATAATAAATTACTCATTCATAGATCAAGATAATTATAATGGAATTGCCTATTATAGAATTAGTCAAGAAGACTATAATAAAAATATTAGTCATTCAAAAATTATTTTTGTAGACCGCATGTGTAACGAAAACGAACAACATGAAATAAATATATATCCAAATCCAAGTCAAAATACAGTTTTTATAGATTTAAAATTATTTAAAAAATCGGATATTAATATAGGAATCTATGATCAAATTGGCAGAATAGTTAGACAGATCACGGATACAAAAATTGATACTGGATTGCAAAATTTTAATATTGATATTAATGCTCTCCCTTCAGGCATTTACTATGTAAAAATCACTATTAATCAAAAAGAGGAGACTAAAAAATTAGTTAAACTGTAAATGAATTAAAAACAGACCTACTAAAAATTTATATTTTTCAAAAAAGTAGCATTTAACTATTGTTTACATTTGTGAAGTAT
>JAEUTR010000291.1 GCA_016787365.1 Bacteroidia bacterium | reverse complement strand
AAAACTATTTCTTCGTAATCCCGAAGAATCTGTTTTAGGAAAGAAAATTGTGAAAAACGGGTTAATTTTAATTAATAAACTTGGCTTCGAGGAATTCACTTTTAAAAAACTATCCGTTGAAATTTCTACTACCGAAGCCAGTATTTATCGCTATTTTGAAAACAAACATCGTTTACTTGTATATCTTATAAATTGGTATTGGAGTTACATTGAATACAAGTTGGTTTTTCACACAAATAATATAAATGATCCAGAGATAAAACTAAAAACTATTATTAAATTGTTAGTAGAAGATCCTGGTGATAAAGGCTTAAACTCTGATTTTATTTCCGAACAAGAGGCATATCAACTAATTATGTGGGAAGGTTCTAAATCTTATTTAACAAGAAATGTTAGCAAGGATAATAAAGATAGATTGTTTAAACCTTACAAAGATTTGTGTGAGCGAATTTCTTTAATTATTAAGGAACTAAATCCTAAATATAAATTCCCACATTCAATGGCAAGCACGATATTAGAATCAGCTCATTCTCAAAAGTTTTTTATGCAAAATTTACCTGCTTTAACTGATTTTCCGAAAGAACAAAACGATAAAAAAATTATTCTCTTTATAGAATCGCTATTATTTAACTCTATAAACAATAAGATTTAAATAAAAAAACCAGTAAGAATTAATGTCTCTTACTGGTTTTAACAAACAAAACACAAATCTATACGACAATCAATGATTTTTTTGCTTCAAGTAGGTTGTAAATAAAAATACAGCAAGTCCTACAACACATATAACCGGTAATGCAAAATTGAAGTTTACTGAAGAAATTAGGTACACAAATTTATTTTGAGAAAAGACAGAAGAATGAACTGCTAACAAAATAAAACAAACTAAGATGCTTTTTTTGTTATTTTTCGAAATTGAATTAGATGGTTTCATAACGTATGGTATTAAAGATTTATATTGTTACTCTATTCTAAACTATTATACCGCTGCAAATGCCAAAGGTTTAAGCCAATTGGTAACTGGTTAAGATTTACTAATAAGTGGTTAAGTTTGAAGAAAATTCGGAAAACAAAAAAAGTCTGACAGATTAAAATCTATCAGACTTTTAAAAAACTGGTTAAATGGTTATTGAAAAATTAAAGGCTTTCTATCAATAAAACCACCTCCCACTAAATCATCTCCTTCATAAATAACAGCACTTTGTCCGGGTGCTATACCCGTAGCTGACTCATGAAATACAATATTTAATTTATCGTCCACTTTATTAATCGTACTTAAACGTCCTGCGTCTTTGTATCTGATTTTAGTTAATGCCACATAATCCTGAGGTAAAGACTCATATTTAATTAAATTAAAATCACGCACGTTGATTTCCATTTCTTTTAAATCTTCTAAATCTCCTAATACAACAGTGTTGGTTTCCGGTATAATTTCTTTCACAAAAACAGGATCACCCATTGCTAAATCTAATCCTTTACGTTGTCCAATTGTATAGAAAGGGTAACCTCGGTGGGTGCCTACTTTTTTTCCTTTAAAAATATAATCTCCACCTTCAACACTAGCTTCCAAGTTTGGCAAACGATGCTTTAAAAATGCACGGTAATCATTATCCGGAACAAAACAAATATCATAGCTTTCGCTTTTATTTGCTAAATCAATAAACCCGGCATCTTTGGCCATTTGTTTTATTTCAGATTTTTTATAGCCACCTAAAGGAAACATAGTACGTTTTAAACTTTCCTGACCCAAACCCCATAAAACATAGGTTTGATCTTTCCCCTGATCGATTCCTTTAAAAATAACCTTACGATTATTTTCTTCTCGTAATTGCGCATAATGACCGGTTGCAATAAATTCGCAATCCAACATATCAGCACGCTTTAACAAAGCTTCCCATTTTATATGCGTATTACATAATACGCAAGGATTTGGCGTGCGTCCTGCTAAATACTCCTCAACAAAATTATTAATAATATGATCTCCGAACTCTCCACGAATGTCTAATATGTAATGAGGAAATCCGAATATTACTGCCATTGAACGGGCGTCATTAATACTATCTAAGCTGCAACAACCAGTTTCTTTCTTACTACTTCCTGATGATTCGTAATCCCATGTTTTCATGGTAATACCAATTACCTCATAGCCTTGTTCGTGCAACATCATGGCAGCCACAGAACTATCAATCCCTCCGCTCATTGCTACTAATACTTTTCCGTGCTTACTCATTTCCTATTATTATTTTAATCTCAAAGGACTCTATCTTTTTAGTAAAGAACTCAAAGAAGTCATTATTATTTTAATTATGCTAAAAATCTATTTGGTTGCTTTTGTTTTAACGGTTGTAGGTTTAGTTTTTGATGGTGTTACTTTTGATTCCGTGGTTTTAGGTTTTTCGTCAGCCGGTTTATTTTTACTAAAAAAATCTTCTGTCTCTTTTTTACTTGCCAATTCCCCACCTAATTTATATAACTCTTTTTCTGTTACTTTTCCTGCTTTATCTCTGTAAATCCAGGGTCCATTTTTAGCTCCGTTCTTATAATAACCAACAGCAGCAGTAACTTTATTAGGGTAATAAAATACATTTTTACCATCTAACTTTCCATCAATATAAAACCCCTCACTTTTTACCAATGTTTTATCATAATACAATTTAAAAGGGCCATCCATTTTCCCCATTTTGTATTTTCGTTCTTCGCTCACAACACCATCCGGAAAATAAACAAACTCCATCCCATGTTTTTTTCCTTTCACATAAGTTTCACGAGAAATCAAAACACTTTTTTCATCATAATAAGTCCAAACCGAATCTTTATCTTCTCCTACGTATTTACCATAAGCCATTTTTTTACCTGTTGGATGAAACATCGTTGAATAAGCAATTTTTCCGTCCTGTTTAAAATTCATAATCGCTTTAATGGTATCATGAGGATAATAATATTTAAATATCCCCTGCGGTTTATCATCTTTAAACAAACCTTCGTAAACCATTTTTTTTGTTTTTTCATCTACTTTTCTCCAATAGCCTTGTTTTTTGCCGGAAGCGTCTGTTTGCGTTTGAGCCTTAGCTAAAACGTTAAGTGTTAAACAAATAATAATAAAATAAAATAGGCGCATAAATTTAATTTTAGCTTA
>JAEUTR010000281.1 GCA_016787365.1 Bacteroidia bacterium | reverse complement strand
GAAAATAAGCCAAAAACAGATGATGTTAAACATTTAATTGATCAAGAAACAATTTTGTTTTTGAAAGGTTATACCTTGAAAGCGTATGATTTTGTTTGGTTATATACTTGTCTTAAAAATCATGAGGCTAGTTATATAATGGCCGAAAATAAATCGAACAAACAAAAACATCAGGTTTGGGCAAAAGAATTATTGGAAAAATTTGAACCATTAAAATTAAATGCCGATAAATTCAGTAATCAGTTAATGCAGATTTTTGAGGCTAGGGCAGAGGATTATTTACAAACAGTTCAAGCACGACATATTGCTGCTAAAAATTATTTTTATCCCGTTCTAAAAGAAATGTCGAAATCTATTTTAGTACATATTGAATTACTAAAAGATGAAAAACAAATTAAAACCTATTTAGAGGAATTGCTTGAGTTGGAGGGATTACTATATAAGCATCTTCAGCAACTCGACAAAGTATCAACTGTTATTGATAATGTATTGAATAATGTAGGGTTTAATAAACAGCAACTAAAATTCAATGCTAATCAAAATGAGCGTTTAGAATTAGTAAGACAAACGATTGCGATAACGGAGAAGGCTGCTTTTGAAGAAAGAAAGACAAAGAAGTCTGCAACAAAAAAAGCAAAAAAAGATAAAGTTGTTAAGGCCGAAAAAACCGATACCAAAGAATTGAGTTTTGCATTATACAAAGAAGGGAAAACAATCTTTGAAATTGCTGAAGCGAGAGGTTTTTCGGAAACTACCATCGAGGGACATTTAGCACATTATGTTAGTTTAGGAATGATTCCGGTTACGCAATTTGTGGTTAAAGAGAAATTTGACATTATACTTGAAGCATCAAAAAAAATAGAAGGTGAAAATAAATTAACACCTTTAAAATTAGAATTAGGAGATGATTATTCGTATTCCGAAATTAAATTCGCGTTAGCAACTCAAAAGCATTTGAATAAATAAAAAATGTCACCCTAGGGTGACATTTAAATAAAAATAGTGTTTATTTATTTCATCACACGTTCTACGTATTCGCCAGTTTCTGTATTAATTTTTAATCTATCTCCAATAGCAACAAACACAGGAACTTGAATTTTAATGCCGTTTCCAACTTCGGCAGTTTTTACAGATTTTCCTTTTACACCTTCTTCGGTATAAGTAACTTCTAGCTCAATATATTGAGGTAATGAACCATTCAACGGTTTTTCATTTTCATCAAAACGAATTTTTAAGACCATTCCTTCTTCCAAAAACTGAATGCTATCAGCAAATAAAATTTTAGGAATATGCATTTGGTCTTACGTTTCTTGGTTCATGCATACCAAAAAATCACCTTCCGTAAAAAGGTATTGCATTTCATATTCATCAACTCGTATTAAATCTATTTTTTCACCCGAGCGGAAACGCACTTCACTTTGTTTACCGGTCTCCACATTACGGCATTTTACCGAATAAATCGCATTTCCTTTTCCCGGAGTAATATGATCATAATCCAGTATTTGAAGTAATTCGTTATTGTAACGTATAAATGCGTTTCTCGAAATGTCAGATGTTGTAGCCATAAAATATAGTGTTTTTTAGAGGTTGCAAGATAGGGTGTTGAATTGAGATTGGCAAAGTTATTTCAATACTTCAATCATTTTTTCGGCAATAATCTTGCTCATTTTATAATTTGATTCATGAGTCCAGCCTGCAATATGTGGCGTTAGGATAACTTTTTCACTTTTTAAAAGATATTGCATAGGCTCGGGCAAGGTTGTAGTATTAATGTTTTCAAAAGAAACAGATTCATATTCTAAAACATCTAAACAAGCGCCAATGACTTTTCCAGTTTTTAAGTGTTTCACTAAATCAGACGTATTTAAACATTTACCACGGGCGGTATTGATGATATAAATATTTTTTTTAAACTGAGAAATGAAATCATCATTGATGTAATAGTTTGTTTCTTGAGTTAAGGGTAAATGAATACTTACAACATCTGCTTTTTCATATATTTCGTATAAGGATGATTCTTTAATATGTTCGCCAACAATGCCTGTTTTATATTTATCATACACCAATATATTGCAATCAAAACCTTTTAATCGTTGAGCAAACGCCGCTCCCATATTCCCAAAGCCAATAATACCAATGGTTTTACCAGCTATTTCGTGCCCTCTGTTTTCAGCACGTTTCCAAACTCCATTTCTAACTTCGTTATCACTGCGTTTTAAATGATTCATGAGCATTAATAACATTCCTAAAGCATGTTCGCCAACAGCATCTCTGTTTCCTTCAGGAGCGCTTACACAAGTAATACCTTTAGTTTTAGCATATTCAACATCAATGTTTTCCATACCAGCACCAACTCGCCCAATACATTTTAAGTTTATAGCTGTATCTAAGATTTCTTTATTGAATTTAAATTTGCTTCTTATGACTGCGCCATCATAATTTGGTAAAAGTTGGATTAATTCTTCTTTAGATTTATTCCAAAACAAATCACATTGAAAACCTGCATCAATTAAGGTTTCGTGGAGCACATCGTGATTAGAATCTATGCAAAGTATCTTTTTCATATTTGTTTATTTTTTCCATTCACGTTTGAGCATGGCAAATTGAAATTCACTTCCCCATTTACCTTTAAAGAAAATATTTTCTATAAAATGCCCTTCTTGTTTAAAGTTAAGACTTTTTAATAAATTAATTGAAGCCACATTTTCTGCATCAACTATTTCTGTAATTCTATGAATGTTTTGAGTTTCAAATAACCAATCTAAAATACCGGCTAAGGCTTCTTTAGCGTAACCTTTTTTTTGATGTAAATCAGAAATAGTCATTCCTATTTCTGCTAGTCTAACATCATATTGGTGTAGTTTAACAGCACAGTCACCAATTAATTGATTGGTTTCTTTATTTTCAATGGCGTATTGAATCCACTGACCCGGTTTACCAAATTGTTTTTCTGCTTGTGAATTGATGAAATCAGCGCAAGCTTCTTTTGTCATGACATCAAAACCTTGGTATTTTGTTACTTCCGGATTTGAACGGTATTGGTGGAAATTATCAAGATCAGTAATCACCAGATTTCTAATGATTAAACGATTAGTTATGATGGATAATTTTTGCATGACATCCTCCGACCTTCGGTCACCTCCTTCAAAGGAGGAATTTGTTCAATTTTCAATTAAAATACTTATGGAATATCAATATACTTATGAGTTTG
>JAEUTR010000260.1 GCA_016787365.1 Bacteroidia bacterium | reverse complement strand
TTCTAAAGATCTAATAGCATTTTCATACTTCTGCAATTGAATATTTGCTATCCCGTTAAAAAAATACGGAACAGGATTGTTTGGGAATAGTTCCATTGCCTCTGCACTATGAGCTTCAAGAGGAGTATTTTCATTTAATTCTGATTCGAGATAGAGTAACTGGCTCCATATAGAAAAGCTACTTTTGTCAATTTTAGTTGCCTTTTCATATTCAGCTTTAGCTTCTTGTATTTTTTTATCTCTCAGTAAAAAATCAGCATATAAGCCATGAGCTTCTGCCGAATTTGAATGTAAATTCAATACAATATCGCAAAGTTCAAAGGCCTGCTTCCTAAACATAGCATCGGTTTCTGATAGTTCATAATAAGATTTGAGAATGTTTAGTTTAATATCGATTTCCAAATCAGGGTTTTCAAATGCTATTTTTACTTCTTTATAAAAATTTTCTTTATCGTTTTGATTTTTGTAATAATCAGCTAACGCCAAATGAACCATAGGATTCTTAGAGTCTATTTTTAAGATCTCTTTGTATGTATCCATTGCCTTATTGTTTTGACCAATTTCCTGATAAAACTCAGCCAAATAAGTATAGTATCTTGCTTCTGTAGGATTAGATTGAATTAATTTTTTAAACTCGGCTTCTGTTTCACTATATTTTTTTAATTGGCGTAGTAATTTAATTTTATTAAGTGTAAAGGCTTCGTTTTGTCCGAATTTTTTTTCCAGTTCGTCGTATGTTTTGTATGATTTTTCATAACTACCTCCATACATACATTCTGCTGCTAAACCTTCATAAAATTCGGCACGGTTAGGATAATTTTTGATTAAGCGGGAATAAATTTCTGCTGCTTGCGCATATTGTCGTTTACTGTGCAGGCATTCAATGTATAATAACTGATACCATTCATTTTTTTGGTCGTCGTTAGCGCATTCCTTAGCATATTTTAATGCAGTGTCATACAATCCATTGAAGCGATAAATATTTCCAAGTTCATATTTTACAGCCGTTGATGTAGGATCAATTTTCAAACATTCTTTAAATAAATTTTCAGAAATTTCAACATTCCCTTTCATCCGTTCTTTACAGCCTTCAATAAAATTGTATGCGAATTTTGCTTGGTCTTGCTCACTTATTCCTTTGCCATTGGTTTTAGGATCATCTGTTTTTGTAACAGACTTTGCCGATTTACAGGAAAGAACAACTATCACCAAGAATGGTAAAATTAAATATTGAAAGGATATGTTAAATTTAAATTTCAAAAAACAGGTTCAAATTATAATGAAAGAGTGGTATAATCACTCATACTTAAGTCTAATGATTTACTTTTTACTTCTGCGCCTTCACCAATCATACTGTTAGAAATAACTGTATTACTTATTTTAGTGTTGGATTGTATAATACTGTTTTTTATAACACCATCATTTACCAAACAACTTGATCCAATAGAAACATGTGGTCCAATAATTGAATTTTTAATAACGACATTATCGCCAATATAACAAGGTTCAATAATCACTGAGTTTTCAGTAATAATATTTTTCCCTCTAAGTTCAGCACTTCCTTTAATAAATTCTAATACACGTTGGTTAGTATAAACGGTAGCATCTTTATTTCCACAATCTAACCATTCAGTAACTTTTCCCGGAGTAAAAGCAATTCCTTTTTGCTTCATATTTTCTAAAGCATTGGTTAATTGAAATTCTCCCTTTTCAGTGATGTTATTATCCAGTAAATACTGCAATTCTTTCTTCAAATTATCACCATCCTTAAAATAGTAAATGCCGATAATAGCTAAATTACTTACAAATGTTTCTGGTTTTTCTACGAAGTCAGTAATGACTCCAGCTTCGTTTACTTTTACAACACCAAACTGACTAGGATCTTCAATACCTTGAACCCAAATAACACCTTCTTGATTAGTGTCCATTACAAAGTCAGCTTTGAATAATGTATCAGCAAATGCTACTACAGTTTTACCGGTAATACTTTCTTTAGCGCACATAATAGCATGAGCCGTACCTAAAGCTTTTTCCTGATAACAAATAGTACCTTTAGCACCT
>JAEUTR010000210.1 GCA_016787365.1 Bacteroidia bacterium | reverse complement strand
TGGAAGCTTAGAAGTATAATAGGTGCCGGGATCATTGGTAAGCATATTTTCAACTTTAGCCAGTGATTTATCGTTACTGTTAATGTGTATCCATAATAGGGCATTAAGAGAGTTAAATAGCACAACGATAATAAATAAATAATTGGTTAGCTGTTTGTGCTTGTTTTGGATACTTAAAAGCAACAGGATAATGGACGTATTTAATGTAATTGCTGTAAATGATTGTATGTCCCAATCACCACTTCCCCTGTGTAAATTAGCTAAAAAAACAGTTAATGTCATTCCGGCTGATGCAGCTATGAAAAAATACGTTTCTATACTTAGTACAATTTTTTCTTTGATGGTTTTGTAAATTAGATAGAATACCAAAATAAAAGATATTCCGCAACCTAGTAATTGACCATTTATAAATTCCCACAGATGTGTAAATGAAAAAATAGTTAAATATTTTAAATTGGTAGGAGGGGCTTTTACGGGTAAAATAAAACCAGTTTTTGATTTGTATGCTAAAATGATAGCTAGGAGAGTGAGGGCTAAAATGCTATACACTTTTGTTTTGTTCTGCATTTTAGTAATAAAAGGCAGTTTTGTTTTGTTATGATAATACCATGCAATAAATACTGATGGTGCAAAAGAAATACACAATAAATGCCCACTACTAGCTATAATTAAGCCTGCTAATGCAAAAAGAAAGTATTTTTTATTTCTAATATAAAGTAAAGCGGCATAAATGTATATTATAGTAAATAATAGCGGCAACGCATAAATATCTAAGTATCCACAAAAAATAAGTAGCATTCCTGACGTGGTACCGCCAATCAATAAAAAGAATCTTTGTAAATTATTTTTTCCTAATAAATCTGCAATAAAACAACTAATAGTAATATACAAACCACCAGATATACAACTTACCAAAACAAACGATTGGATGGGCGTAAGATTATATTTGCCTAAAAAAATAGATACATGGTATAAAATTTTCATGGTAACATATTCTGTTGCCAAAAAATCTTGTTTCATAGTTTGAGTTACCCTTAAAGTGTAGTCTCCTAATAAAAAGTATTTGTTTCTGAAAATATAAAATAGTATGCCGGCTATAAAACCAATTAATATAAAGCATAGAATTTTTCCTTTTTTTATTCTTTCAAGGTTAGCACTTAATGTTTCTATAAAATAAAATAGCTTAGAATTTATTAGCGGAATAGCAGCAGTCAGTGCTAGCAAATAAAAAGAAATTATAAAAGGAGTATCGTAAAACTTAATATGGTTAAATCCCCACGAACGTGTTAAATAATTATAGTTATTATTATGCGTTTTAGCTTGATAAAAAGTTAAAAACACATGCAATGCAATTAAACCGATTATAAAAAAACTATAACGCCAAATATTATTTTTACTAATTTGAGGAGTACTCATCACTATATTTAAATATTTTTTAAAGATTTAAATATAAGGCTTTTTTAATAAAATAAAATGGCAAAAAGGTTTATTTATACTGCTTTTCGTAATAACTGGCGTATGCTCCCGATGTTACATTATTTAGCCATTCTTCGTTATTTAAATACCAATCAACCGTTTTTGATAATCCTTCTTCAAATTGTAATGAAGGCTTCCAGCCTAACTCATTTTGAAGTTTTGTAGAATCAATTGCATATCTTAAATCATGACCGGCACGATCGGTTACAAATGTGATTAATTTTTGATTTGTTCCTTTTGCTCTTCCTAATTTTTCATCCATCATATCACATAATAAACGAATCACATCAATATTTGTCCATTCGTTATGCCCGCCAATGTTATAGGTGCTTCCTAAAACTGCTGTATGAAATATAACATCAATCGCACGAGCGTGGTCTTCTACAAAAAGCCAATCGCGAACGTTTTCGCCTTTACCATATATCGGTAATGGCTTATTATTTTTGATATTATTTATGCAAAGTGGAATTAATTTTTCGGGAAAATGATAAGGGCCATAATTATTAGAGCAGTTTGAAATAACACAAGGTAATTTATACGTATCATGATAAGCTCTTACAAAGTGATCAGAACTTGCTTTTGAAGCAGAGTAAGGGCTGTGAGGGTCGTAGGCAGTGGTTTCTGTAAATAAACCTGTGTCGCCTAGTGATCCATATACTTCATCAGTACTTACATGATAAAATTTGGTAAATTTTGTTGAATCAGTTTTATATAATTCTTTAGCCGCGTTTAATAAATTAACTGTACCTATAACATTAGTATAAACAAATTCCAATGGATTAGTGATACTTCTGTCAACATGACTTTCGGCGGCTAAATGAATAACTGCATTAAATTGGTGTTCTTTAAATAGTTTATTGATAAAATCTGCATCAACAATATCACCTTTTACAAAGCTGTAATTTGGTTTGTTTTCAATATCCTTTAAGTTTGCCAGATTTCCGGCATAAGTTAGTTTGTCTAAGTTTACAATAGTATAATCTGGATATTTGTTTACAAATAATCTCACTACATGAGAACCAATAAAACCTGCACCTCCGGTAATTAATATTTTCATTTTTTGTTTTTTGTAAAATTCAATAATTTATTTTCCTCTTCCCTGAATAACAATTAAAATAGTATGTATTAAAATTTTAAAATCTATTATTAAGCTCATATTTTCAATATATAAAAGGTCAAATTTAACACGTTCTACCATTTCTTCAATATTTTCTGCGTATCCGTATTTTACTTGCCCATAACCTGTAATTCCAGGCCTAACCCTGTGTAAATGAACATAATGAGGCGCATGTACGACAATTTTATCAATAAAAAATTTTCTTTCCGGTCTTGGACCAACTAAACTCATATCGCCTTTGATAACATTGTAAAACTGAGGGATTTCATCTAATCGTACTTTTCTTAAAAATTTACCGATTTTTGTAATTCTAGGATCATCAGTTTTGGATAATGACGGGCCAAATTTTTCTGCATCAACATACATTGTCCTGAATTTTAGGATATAAAATGGTTTTCCGCCTTTTCCAATCCGTTCCTGTTTAAAAAAGACAGGTCCTTTTGAGCCAAATTTAACCAAAAACATTAAAAGAACATATACCCAGCTAAATGCAATGATAACAAATACAGACACGCTAACATCAATAAATCTTTTAACGGATTGTTGCCAGTTGGGCATTACTTGTTTGTTTATAACAATGAGTGCGGTATCAGAAATAGAGTTCATTTTAACCTGACCGGATAAAATATCGTACATATCAGGGATAATTTTTATAATAGCATCAAAATCGTTTAATTCATTTATTATTTTCTCAAGATAATCGTGTTCCCAGGATTCAATAGCAATAATAATTTCTTCAATGTTATATCGCTGAACAATTTCTTTCAAATCTCTATATTCTCCAAGATGATTTAATTTTTGTTTTAGTTGCTCTGAGAAACCATTTTTTTCATCGAGGTGGATAAACCCGATAAATTTATTTCCTGAAGATTTATGGCTATTACTGATTTCTTCATATATCTTCAAAGCACGTTGGTTACTGCCAATGATAACTGTATTAAAACCGATGTTTCCCTGATTAATTTTATAGTTGGTAATAGTTGATAATATAAATCTAAGGATAGCAGTTATAAAAAAATGAAGTGCAAACAAAACAATATATACTTTATAATATGCCTTGTAGCTAGACACGAAATCATCCAATAGAATAATAAAGAAAATAAATGTTACCCCAATGATAGAAGTAGCAAGTGTTTGCATTAATTCATTAATTCTGGATTTTCGATAAACATTTTTATAAAATCCCGTAAGATAGTATGCTAATAACCAACCAAGTGGAAGAATAATAATTCCTAAAATATACTGTTGATCGAATATATGTTCGGGTAAAATGCCAAATTTATCAGGTTCAATATAAAATTTACGATATAAATAAAATAAGCTCCACGCCAAAGCGGCCGAAAAATAATCAGCAAAAACATATTTAAATGTTTGTAGAGCTTTATTCATGTAGTTACTGCGTAATTAATTTAATATTATCAATGTATATTTCCGGAGTATCAACTTCTTTAGTTGCTTTTATATAAACCTGATAACCCGCATAAGTCGGTTGAGCACTAACAACACCGGTTAATTGAATGTATATTTTGTTCCAATCATCTGTACTATTTAAAGTAATGGCACCTCTTTCTTCAGTTCCGCCTCCAATAACGCCTACAGTAATCGGCTGATTACATTTATAGTTCAATTCCAGATAAATTGGAACTCCGCTGGTTGGAAGAAAGTAGGGAGTAGATTGTACCATTTTGGATGTGGGTTTATTATTACCCATCGACATAAAAACGGATTTGCCACTACCACCAAATGTTTTTGCAGGATCTGATATTAATTGGTATGCAGAATCGCCAGCGGACATAAATTGACTACCTGCTGAGTCAAAATTTTGAGAATAAGCAAAAATAGCACTCGATGAATATTCAAATTGAGGGGAAATAGAGTATGTTTTTCCAGATTCTATATTTAAAACATAAGTCACGGGATTATAAAACTGATAAGTCATTCTGGTTGCAGATATTCCATTATTTTTTATCCCGGCAAATAACGTAATTTCGGCATTGTTTTTTGCCACAATAGGCATTACATTTCCAACAGGAAACACACCTTTAAATTGACCATCAACATAATACCAGATATCTACAATTTTATGACTATTACTACCTTGAGAAGGAGTAGTATTTATTGAAACTGCATCTACAACCAAAAACGATGCTTCAGGGGACTTGAGTTTTTCTTTTTTGCAGGACATAAAAGAAAAACAGATACAAGAAAACAAAAAGTACAGTAAATATCTATGCATATTGGTTATAAGAACGCAAAGATAATAGTACTTATTGTATTGACGCCGTAAAAAAATATTTTATTACAATAAAATCACTATCCTTTTTGTGAATTTATTTGTAACTCAATCTCTTTCACAACTTTAAGGGCATTTTCCGCATCAGAAAGAGAAACGGCTAAGGGGTAATCTTCTGCAATACTTTTATAAAAACACTCTAATTCTGTTTTAATTGCATTAATTGGATGTATAATAGGTTGATTATTAAGTATTTCGAATTTTTGTTGATTTTCTCCCGTATCAATTATCACCCCTTTAACAGGCGAACTACTATTTGTGATGACCTGAATTTTGTGAATACTGGTAATTTTATTTAACAAATCAATAGATATGAATGTATTTTCCTGAAAAACAGACATTTTTCTAATATTTTGTTGAGCAACCCTGTTGGCAGTCAAATTGGCAACACATCCGTTATCAAATTCAATTCTAACGTACGCTAAATCGGCTGATTTACTAACAATAGAAAATCCTGAAGCATAAATTTTTTTGATTTTGCTTTTTATAGTATTTAATAATAAATCAATATCATGAATCATTAAATCTAAAATTACCGATACGTCTGTTCCTCTGGAATTATATATTGCTAATCTCTCTATATCAATATGTAGTGGATTTTTGATGTATTCTTTTGCCGCAGTATAGGCAGGATTAAATCTTTCTACATGACCAATTTGAACAATAACGCCCGCTTCTTTGGCCAGTTGCATGAGTTTTTTTGTGTCATCTGTATTATCTGTTGCCGGTTTTTCAATAAAAACATGCTTCCCTTTTTTAATTGCTTGTGCGGCAATTTCATAATGTGTTGGTGTGGGAGTAATAATTAATACGGCATCACACGCTGATAATAACTCTTCATAACTGCTACATGATTTTACATTATGTTGATATGATAAATTAGACATAATGTCTTTATCAATATCATATATGGCACTTACATTAAATGCCGAAATTTCAGTAGCTAATTTTAAGTGAATTTTTCCTAAATGACCTAATCCAATGATTCCTATATTCATTACTATTAATTTCAACCAAAAGTAATACCTATTAAAACCCGATTGTTAGAAATCATTTGATAATATTAAAACCCGATTGTTTATTATAATTATTTTTATGGCATGTATATTCACATTAGTAAGGAAGATGAATACCTTTATCAGGGTAAAAGGAAGCGTTTAGTAGAACAATTAAAAGAAAAAGGCATAACAAGCCAAGCGGTTTTAAATACAATATTAAAAATTCCGCGACATTTGTTTTTTGATCAATCAACAGAGCGTCCAGCTTTATTAGATCACGCTTATTCGGACAAAGCTCTAAAAATAGGGGCAGGGCAAACCATATCTCATCCATTTACAGTTGCTTTTCAAACAGAAAAATTAAACATAATAAAAGGTGATAAGGTTCTAGAAATAGGAACAGGATGTGGATATCAAACAGCGGTA
>JAEUTR010000720.1 GCA_016787365.1 Bacteroidia bacterium | reverse complement strand
CTTTTTAATTTCGATATTACCATTCATATTATCAATCACTAAATTATCATATAACAATTTGGTAATATTTGCATTCAAAATAAAGTCAATATTACCGGGTACCTCAACTACAGTCATTGCAGCCGTATCTGCTGCTGCAGGTTGCGTAGCTGTTGTAGGCTCCGACGATGCCATTAATTCATTTAAGTCCATCAAATTAGATTGAACATTAAAATGTCCAACAATTAAAGAGTCCTTAAAAATATATTGCATAAAATTATCAATTTTACCACTTGCTTTCACATCTGATTTACCCATTAGCGCGTCAAAACCTGCTAATTCAACAAATTGATTGGTAAAATTTAATTTTACCATATTCAACATCACTTCATACGGAAGTGTTGTCGTTTTATAATTCATTTTATCAATTTCCAAGCTACCGGACATTTTAAATTTTTCGTATTCTTTTTTATCAATACTACTCATACGTCCTGCAGCGGCAATATCAGCTTTCACAACACCACTCATTTCATCTCCTTTTTCTAATGGAATAAACTCTTTAACCGAAGCTAAATTGATAATTCCTTTAATTTCTGCTGCCAAATCCGGGTCAGAGATTGGCGTTTTAACATGTGCCCACATATCGATTGGGTTACCTGCCATTTCTAAATGAAATTTATTCACATCAATAACAGTAGCATCTAAAAAGTCTTTTTTATTTTCTACATGAACATCTACATTAATATTATTAACCGATTTTGGCAACGATGGATACTTAAACATGGCATCTGCAATTCCTAAATTAATTTCAAATGACGGATACGTATCACTTTTTCCATCAGCACTTGTATGCATAGTCCCTTTTGCCTTACCATTTAATTTCAAGCTACCTTTGGTTTGTACACTAGCAAAATCTTTACTGTATACACTTGGCACCAAAGATAATATAGACTTAAACTCGGCTTGTTTAGCTGCAAATTTTAAATCCATTCCAATATCTTCTTTTGGCATACTTACAAAACCATCAAACGCTAATCCTAAATCATTTAAATCCAATTCATTTTCTTTAAACGTAAATTTCATATTTGGCATATCCATATCTAAATCGGCCTTAAATCTGGTTTTTGCTTTGGTTAAATAACCTACTCCATCCATATTAAAAGAAGTTTCAGCAATTTCCAATAAGTTGCTTAACAAAAAATTATCCTGAGTAAAATCACCGCTTAGTGTATAATTCAAATCTTTTAACACTGCACTCATATTTCCTTGCATGTCATTATAAGTAATATTAGCGTGTTTAATTTCTAAAGATTTTAATTTCATGGCAAATTTGGTAGCAGTTGTGTCAACTGGAACTTCAGTAACAGTATCTGTACTTGCTTTGGCAATATCCCAATTTGCTTTCCCATCAACCATTACAATACCATTAATTTTAGGCTCATCAATAATTAATGAATTAATCTGATACTTATCTCCACTGATTACGCTTTTAATGTTTAAATCAAACGATAATTCTTTTATATAAGCAAGCGTATCTCCTTTGAATGGTTCTATATTTATAACACTTACGTTTTGTATTTTAAATCGGAAATCAGGAAACGAACTGAATAAAGTTAAATCAAAATCACCAAAATCAACTTTAGCATTTAAGCTGTTATTAGCTTCGTCTTTTACAATTTGTACCAATTTGTCTTTAAAGATAAATGGTGCAGCTATAACTAAAATTAATAAAATCAAAAAGGTAATTCCTGTCCATTTTAAAATTCTTGTTACAAGACTTTTCTTTTTTTTAGGTTGCTCTGTGCTCATATGTATAAATTAGTATGGATAAAATGATATTTTGAATATGTTTTTGAATCAGATAAATTTATACAGTTTAATCAAATAATTCATCTTTTATTTTAATAAAAATGTTAATTATTGTTGGCTTTTAAACATTAATTCAAATTGGGTACCATTATTATTTAAAAACAAATAAGTGCCGTCTAATTGTTCTGTTAAAGCTTCTATAACGGTTACTCCCAATGATTGTTTTTGATTATAATCAGGAGATAAACCTATTCCATTATCCTTTACCTCCATCTTAAATTGATTATTGAGATTGGTTATACTAATATCAATTTTACCATCTGTTTTTTCTTTAAAAGCATGTTTATAACTATTCGTTAACAATTCATTTAAAATTAATCCACAGGGAATAGCTGCATTAATATTAAGAGATATGTTATTAATGTCTATATTGATTTTTACTGAATTTGAAATTGTGGGATAAGAAGCGCTGATTTCAGAAATAAGTTCTTTGGCATACTCATCAAAATTAACATTTGTTAAATGATTACTTTTATATAAACGATTGTGAATTAAAGCCATAGACCTAACACGATTACGGCTTTCCATTAATACATGTTTGGCGTCTTCATGTAAATCATCATTGATCTTCAAACTAAATAGCCCTGAAATAATTGCCAAATTATTTTTTACACGATGGTGTAATTCTGAAATTAAAATATTTTTTTCGGCTAAAGCTTCTTTAATTACTTTTTCAGATAATTTTCGTTCTTCTATTCGTTGAATGTATAGGTAGCTTTCTCTCAAATTGTTCCGCACCATTATATAGACAAAAAAACCAACTGCAGAAACGCTAAACAATAAGTTAAATACAAACATTTGCGAACGATTGTCGTCCGTTAAAAATTCGCTTCTAAACAGATTATGATTAGTAGCTATATTGATACCTAAAAACAAAATAATGAGTAAAAAATGAATCAACATCGCCATTTTATCTTCTCTCATATCAAAAATAAAAGCAATAGCTAAGATTAAAGGGAAATGATACAAATATGTCCCGGATAAAATTCCTGAATAAGAATCAAAATAAAATATAGCAACACTAACTATGCTAAATAAAAATGAAATCGATAAACGATGATAATGTATTTTATTTAAATAAAAACCGAATAAAGAGGCTACAACCATCCCTTCAATTAAGATCGCCGAAAATACATCTCCTAAAACAAAATTATTGATACCACTTAACAAAAAAACAATAAGTGCTATAGAACTAAATTGATTAGTTAGAGTGATTCTTTTTACTAGGATATCATCATATTCATCCTTTACACCTATAGAAGAAATATAATTCCATACTTTTTGGAACATAAAACTATTTACTCAAAATTTTAAATTCCGTTCTTCTGTTTTCTTGTCGGCCTGCCTCAGTGTCATTTGTAGCAACTGGTACTGTTTCGCCATAACCTTTAGCCACCAATCTATCTGTAGAAATTCCCTTACCTATTAAATAGGTAACAACAGATTGAGAACGGGATTGAGATAGTTTTTGATTATACTCATCACTTCCTTTACTATCTGTATGACTTCCCAACTCAATTTTTAAAGTTGGATTATCTGTTAATAATTTAATTAAACGATCCAATTCATTAGCAGATTCTGATCGGATAGTTGCCTTATCAAAATCAAAGAAAATATTTTTCAAAATAATAGACTGACCTACTTCAATTGGTTTTAAAGCTATGTTTTTTTCCACCTCCTGAAATTCTTCAGAGGCTTTTAAATCAAAATTTTCTGAATGAAATAAATAGCCATCTTTTTTAACAGCAATACCATAATTTTTACCGGATGGTAACGATACTAAATATTTACCCGTTGTACTATTTGATTTAAATGTAGCAATAACTTCATTTAATGAATTATCTACTAACTCCACTAATGCTTCTAATAAATTATATGTTTTAGCATCGGAAATTACCCCTTTTAAAATCGTCATTTTTGGTCCGTTACTAACTATTTTTTCTGCTTTAAATTCGCTTACAGGAGCAGCAACACTTGCTAATAAATTATCTTCATTCATAAGAACCGGTGGTTTTTCAGGCCCTAAGAATGTTATTTTATAAATATCCTTGTCTCCAAAACCTCCTTGCTTTGAAGAAGCAAAATAGCCATGATTACCACTTCCACTAATTACAAAAAACACATCGTCATCAGGTCCATTAATAGGATATCCTAAATTTTGTGGTTCACCCCATTTTCCATTTTCGAAAGTTGATTTAAAAATATCATAACCTCCCATATTATTGTGTCCTTTTGAACTAAAGTAAATTGTTTTTCCGTCCGGATGAATAAAAACACCTTCTTCTCCATATTTCGTATTTAACATTGGCCCTGCATTTACTGCCGGTCCCCAATCTCCCTTAGAATCTTTATCCGAATAATAAATATCACCCGCTCCTAAACCACCTTCTCTATCGCTAATAAAGTAAAGGCGTTTAGCATCGTAAGATAAACTCACTGATGATTCATGCCATTTTGAATTGATATTTTTATTTAAATGGTCAGGCTTTGTCCAGCTATTACCAACCAAATTACTCATGTAAATATCTCCGCCGTCTTTTTCTTTATATTTAAAAATAAACATCGTTGTTCCATCACTTGATAACCCTGCTGTAGCATCATGTTCAGGGCTATTTACAATGGGACCAAAATTTTGTGCCGGCGACCATTTACCATTTACTTTAAATGATTGATACAAGTCTTCAAAAGGCCATTTATCCCCTTCATCAAGTTTACCTCCTGTTGAATTCTCTCTACGAGATGTTAATACCATCATCGATTCATCAGCAGAAATAAAAGCGCTATACTCCGGATAAGACGTATTGATATTAGCACCTAAGTTATCCACAAAAATACGCTGTGGACTAGCCACTTCTGCTTTCCCTTTTTTACATTCATTTATTTTTTTATTCACATCTTCGATCGAAGCAGCATTTTCTTTCGCATCCTGATTTAAAAAATTTAAATACACTTGATAATACTTAACTGCATCATCCCATTTTAATTGAAATTGAAGAGCCCAACCTAAAAAATAGGTAGCATCTTCCGGTATTTTACCATTTAAAGAAACTGCTTTTTCTAAAAATTTGGCCGCTGCATCAGACTGAGGGTTTAAGTTAAAACTAATTACACCCAACATATAGTTTAAATTAGCATTGTTTGAATTAAAATCCTGCGCCTTCATTAAAAATGGCTGAGCCTGTTTAAAATAAATATCTCCAGCACGTTGATAATCCTTACGACTAACTGGATAATACTTGTTTTTTGTATAAAACCCTTCCAATATAAAATCGTACTCCTTTTTTCCAAGGTCAAAGGCGTCTTTCCCATCTTCTAAGTTTTTTTTAGCTTCTTTTAATAAATCTTTTTTGTCCGGGAAATTAGCTTTTTCGAACTCAATATTTTGAGCAATAATAGAATTTGCGGAAAATAAGATTAGGATGATTAGCTTATATAATGTCTTCATACTTTTATATTAGAATGATTGAATTGAATGATTTATAAATATTAATTAGTCGCAAAAACCTGACGTATAACGTTTCCCTTCTGCCACTCCCAATTCTGCTGCTTTTTTCCAATCGGTACATGCACCATCTTCGTCCTTTAGCATTTGCTTGGCAATGCCCCTATTCAAATACGCTGCTCCTAATTTCGCATCAGCCTGTAGAGCCTTATTTGCCCAATCAATGGCAGCAGTATAATCTTTCTTTTTAATATAAACAGAAGCTATATTATTCATCGCTAAAACGTAATTTGGTTTTTGTTTTAATGCTGCATCAAAATCTGCTATCGCACCTGTATAATCATTTGTGTTTAACTTAGCTGTGCCTCTGTTATTTAATGCAATATAATAATCCGGTTTTAAACTAATTGCTTTATTGTAAGCTTCAATTGCTCCCGCATTATCTCCCTTATTTCGTTTACAAGAACCTAGATTGTTATAGGCGAAAAATAATTTTGAATCAATGGCTAATGCTTTTTCATAATCTGCAATTGCTCCCGCATCGTCACCTAACTGTTTTTTTGCTGATGCTCTGTCATTATATGCATAAGCATAATCCTTTTTTGCTGCAATTGCTTTATCATATTCTGTAATGGCGTATTTGTAATCACCGGCTTCAAAATTGATTTGACCGCTTAAATAAAAAGCTTTACTATACGTATCATCAATAAAAGTTGTTTTACTTAAATAAGATATAGCCGAATCTTTCTTATTAATTGCATAAAAACTTTGAGCCTTACCAAATAACGCATCTGTATTAATTGGATTTATAGCTAATGCTTTATTATAATCCTCTAATGAAGCATCGAACGATTTTGACTCATAACGGGCAAAACCACGATTACAAAATGCTTTATCAAAATTAGGTTTAAAAGTAATAGCTTTTGTAAATTGTTCAATTGCCATATTATAATCTTTTTTGGAAATCAATTCCAACCCGGCATTATATGCATTTTCCGCTTCCTGATCAGAAGTTAATGCGGTTTTAACTTTTACAGTGTCCTGAGCTGATATATTTAAATACACAAAGCTAAGACATACTAATACAATTTTTTGCATAGGATAAGTTTCTTATGTCTTAAAGATAAATTAAATAAATGAAAAAAGGAATTTTTGTTAAAAATT
>JAEUTR010000187.1 GCA_016787365.1 Bacteroidia bacterium | reverse complement strand
GGAAAACTAATAGATTCTATTTACTGTAAAAACACAAAATCAATGATTCTGTCGTTAGAAAGTTATAAAACGTATTCTTTAGTTTTTAAAAAAACAAATTACCCTGAAAAGTTGGTTATTGTGGACACTAAAATACCTTCTGGTGTTCGCGAATTAGTAGAAGAACCGTTTGATTTACAGATTGAATTGTCTCAAAGTACCAGTTCTGTAAAAGACGATTTAAAAGATTATCCCGTTGCGGTTTTATCTGTAAGCAAAAAGGTTAAATCATTAATGGCTAGTGAAAATTATTATAAACTCACCCACGAATAGATTTCTTTAAGTTTTAGTGTTTTATGTCCACACATAATATTTAGCATAATTTAGTAGTTAAACTAAACAAATGATACCTACATTTGTACTATAAATAAATTATTGTTAAACGATTAAAAGTAAAAATATGTACCCAGAAGCACTAGTAACACCAATGAAAGCAGAATTAACTGCTGTAGGATTTGAGGACTTAAGAACACCTGATAGCGTTGAAAATGCATTAAAAAATGAAGGAACTGTATTAATGGTTGTAAACTCTGTATGCGGTTGTGCCGCAGGAGCTTGCAGACCAGGGGTAAAATTAAGTTTAGATCATGGTAAAAAACCTTCTAAATTGACTACTGTTTTTGCAGGATTTGATTCTGAAGCTGTTCAACAGGCACGTCAGCATTTTGCTCCATACCCACCATCATCACCTGCTATTGCATTATTTAAAAATGGCGAGTTGGTTCATTTTGTTGAACGTCATAATATTGAAGGAAGAACAGCAAATATGATTGCTGAGCACTTAAAAATGGTTTACGATGAATTTTGCTAATCATTAATTGCAAACAATTCACTTTTAAAAAGTACTAAAAAAATAAAGGCCTCCTAGTGAGGCTTTTTTTAATTTTAAGCTATGACTATTACATCTGATATTTCCTTAAAACCATATAATACATTTGGTATTGAAGCTTCTGCTAAATATTTTACAAGTGTTCAATCCATAAATAATATTCAGGAGTTATTACAAACCAATGAGTACAAAAACAATGCACGATTAATTTTAGGAGGAGGAAGTAATCTACTTTTAACGAAAAATGTAAATGCAATTGTTGTAAAAAATGATTTAAAAGGTATAGAAATTATAAATGAAACGGAAGAATGTGTTTTTGTAAAATGTGCTGCAGGCGAAGTATGGCACGAATTTGTGAGATGGTGCATTGATAAAAATTATGGTGGGTTGGAAAATTTATCTCTCATTCCCGGATGCACAGGTGCAAGCCCTATGCAAAATATTGGAGCTTATGGCGTAGAAATAAAAGATACATTTTATGAACTAGAAGCAATTCATACCATTACAGGCGAACAAAAAACATTTTCAAAATCTGAGTGTGAATTTGGATACAGAGAAAGTGTATTTAAACACCAATTAAAAAATCAATTTATTATTACTTCTGTAACTTTTCAGTTATCCAAAAAACCAATTTTTCACATAGAATATGGTGCTATTAAGCAGGAGTTGGATGTGATGAATATTTCTGAATTAAATATAAAAGCTATTTCTCAGGCTGTTATTAATATCAGAAGTAGTAAACTCCCTAATCCTAAAGAAATTGGAAATGCAGGCAGCTTCTTTAAAAATCCTGAAGTAACAGCCAATACATTCCAAAAACTAAAAGAGAAATTCCCCAATCTTGTAGCATATCCTTTAGACAATTCAGGTTATAAACTGGCTGCCGGTTGGTTAATTGAACAATGTGGGCTTAAAGGCTTTAGAAAAGGCGATGCCGGTGTTCATAAACTACAGGCATTAGTATTGGTTAACTACGGAAATGCAACTGGGAATGAGATATATGATTTATCTACACATGTTTTACAAACTGTAAAAGACAAATTTGGTGTAAATTTAGAAAGAGAAGTAAATATTATTTAAAAAAATCTAACGGAATAAATTTAGAATTGTCAGTTCTATTATTCAGCTTCGTTCAGATACAGTATCTATTTAAATAAAAAAGCTGCTTTTTTGAAGCAGCTTTTAGTGAACATTGTAAATTAATATTACCAGCCTAAAACCCAAGAGAATATTAATGGTGCAACGATGGTTGCATCACTTTCTACAATAAATTTAGGCGTATGAATATCTAATTTACCCCAAGTAATTTTTTCATTAGGAACTGCTCCTGAATAAGAACCATAAGAAGTTGTTGAATCCGAAATTTGGCAGAAATAACTCCAAAATGGAACATCATGCATTTCCATATCCTGATATAACATCGGTACAACACAAATCGGGAAATCTCCTGCAATAACACCACCAATCTGAAAGAACCCTACGCCTTTACCACCACTATTTTTTGGATACCAATCAGCCAACCATGCCATATATTCAATACCACTTTTCATCGTGCTGGCTTTTATTTCGCCTTTAATAACATAAGACGCAAAAATATTTCCCATCGTACTATCTTCCCAACCGGGAACTACAATTGGTAAATTACGTTCTGCGGCAGCCAACATCCAACTATCTTTTGGATCAATTTCGTAATATTGTTTTAACTCACCGCTTAACAAAATTTTGTACATATATTCATGCGGAAAATAACGCTCTCCCGCGGTATCTGCATCCTTCCATATTTTATGAATGTGTTTTTGTAAACGACGGAAGGCCTCTTCTTCAGGAATACAAGTATCAGTAACACGGTTATAATGGTTTTCTAGCAAATCCCACTCTTCTTGCGGAGATAAATCGCGGTAATTAGGTACACGCTTATAATGACTGTGAGCTACCAAATTCATAATATCTTCTTCTAAGTTAGCTCCTGTACATGAAATAATGTCAATTTTACCCTGACGAATCATTTCTGCTAAAGATTTTCCTAACTCAGCTGTACTCATAGCTCCTGCTAAAGTTACCATCATTTTACCACCTTCAGTTAAATGAGTTTCGTAACCTTTGGCCGCATCCACCAAAGCGGCTGCATTAAAATGTTTATAATGGGTTTCTATAAATTTAGAAATCGGTCCTTTGTTTTCTGCTGTTGACATAGTTATTTTTTTAGTGGCGCAAATTTAGTATTTATCATGTAATATTTGTATTAAGTAACAAACTTTATCACATAAAAAAACCCGCATAAATGCGGGTCTTTTTTAATTATTCTCAATTTCTAAATTAGAAATGTAAGTTTAAACGTAAAGATGCAGCTGGACCAAAAAATGCATTTTTGTTATCTGTACCTAATACGAAACTGCTAGATTTAGCACCTTCTCTTTCTTGAGTTCCAACAGCTGGAGTAGTACCACCAATTGATTCTAAAGAAGTTGTAGATTTACCGTTGATTGATAAACCTAATCCCCATCCGAATTCACCACCGATAGAAACTTTAGGAGCAACAAAATATTCAGCACCTACGAAAGCACGAACACCAAAAGAAAAAGCTAAACCATTTTTAACTTTAGTTACACGAGCACTGTTACCGTAAGAATCAGTAGTAATGTTAGCATTACCATTCATTCCATCACCAGATGTACTTACTCCTACTGGATTAGTAGCAGAAACGCTTAATGCATTACCATAAGTATATTTAGAACCGCTAGTGTTGATTCCTAAACCAACTTCAGCACCGTAAACACCTTGTAAACGAGTTTTACCACGACGTTTTTCGATACCTGCAGATAAACCGATAGAAGTTGAAGATGATTTATATTTGTTTTCAACTTGAGTTGGTAAAGTAGGGTAAGTTGGAGGTGTAGTTACGCTACGATCAGTAACCATAATTTTACCACCGTTGTTAGCAAATCCTAAGTTAATAGATGCACGGTAAGCTGTGTTAGCATCTTTAAAAGATTTACCAGTAATAGTTAAATTAGTGTTAGCAAAATTCCAAGTTGGAGCATTGTTAGCTACATTTTTTCCGAAGAAATTACCAACATAGTTTAAAAAAGGAGTAGCATCAATTCCGATTGCATAGTCACCAGCTTCTGGCAAAAATGGTTCTCCTTTTTTTGATGTTAAATCTTGAGCGAAAGCACCAGTTACACCAAATGCTAAAGCTACTAGAGCGATTGATTTTTTCATAATTGTTTTGTTTTGTTTGTTTGTTTGTTTATTTTTTTTTATTTGTTATTCTTGATTTACAAATTTGGTCATTTTAATCGAGTGCGAATATATAAACAAATATGCAATTACAAACAGCCTCTTGTTAATATATTTGATAAACAAGGACTTAATTTTTTAACTACATTTTGTTTTGCAACATCGGCACAAATTTAAATTTTCCGAATGCCTGTTTGTCAAATTCTGTGCCAGACTTTTTAACAATTACGTTCATTATCTGTTCTTCCCCTTCTCCTAAAGGAATAACCATTATGCCTCCTATTTTCAACTGAGCTAATAAATCCTGAGGAATATAAGGGGCAGCAGCTGTAACTATTATTTTATCAAATGGAGCATAATGAGGCAATCCTTTATAACCATCACCATATACTAATCTGGCGCCTTTATATCCTAATAATGGCAAAAAAACTTTCGTTTTATCAAATAATTCTTTTTGACGTTCAATCGTGTAGAC
>JAEUTR010000716.1 GCA_016787365.1 Bacteroidia bacterium | reverse complement strand
TTGCAAAAGCAACAAACATTAGTATCTTTAAACAAACATTCGGTAGACGAGTGTTACAAAGCCGCACAAGTTCTAGCTGCAAAACGTTAGGTGCAAGTGTGCGAAAAGAACATGAAAAACTTAAAAGATCTTAACATACTTGAATTAGAGATTTATGCAAAAGTAATTGCAAACTCACGAGATAAAACCATATCGCGTGAAAATGAATCTATAATGCTTCATGAATTTTTCAAAAGGTACAAAGACATTCATAAAAGTTATATAGAATTAATTAAGGCTGGCGACCATGCAATCGCAATTGAGGCATTAAAGCGTGCGTTATTTATACAGTGGATTGGTAGCTTTGAACCCAATTATTTAACAGGTATTGAACTCGCTTTTGATTCCGATGATTCAGAAATAAAATCAGTAGGCATCGAACTGGAGGATATGCAGTTTATCTATGACCACTTAGACAACCTGATTTCAACTGAGTCGTTAGACGACGAACTGTGTGAAATGCTATCATATTACTCAAATTGGGAATTTGTTTTCGAGTATGCCAACTTTTCAGAATACAAACATCTTCACAATTTCACTTTTAACGTTGTGGACAAGAACAAAGCATGGCATGAATCAATTAAAAAGCGAAACTTAAATCATCGTGGACAAATGGGCCAATATTTCCTTAGTTTAAACTAGGCGAAAGAAAACACCAGCACCTAACAGCACCTAAAACTTATGCGGGCGACATCAAAGCATTTGCAAATTCAAGGTCGCTCCGCGAAACATATTTTCATTTTGCAAATGCCTAGAAACATAGTATCTTTATTTAAACGTTTCGGCAGACAGTGTTCCAAAACCGCACAAGTTCTAGCTGCAAACCGTTAGCGGTAATTTTAAGAATGACAATCAACAATGACATTAAATGAGAAATGAGTAAAAACGCGCAGAGAAACCTTAACATATTATTAATTATTATTGGTTTACTAATTATTATATTTATTGCATTTTTTATACGTAAAATATCATTAACAGAGCATAGAATATTTTCAATCAGTTTTATAGCTCTTTTAGCAGGTGTTCTATTCGAGAGTTTTAGAATTACAGACAATTGGAAAACCGTAATTTATATATTTATTGGAGCTTCTATTTTTAGTTTATTTAATTTTCTTCCTGGTAAACACGAATCGAATTACGTTTTTGAAAATCATTTAGAAACTTGGCCTTATTTTTTTCTATTTTTCTTTGCCTTTGGTTCTGCAATATGGCACAGTGAGAAAACGACCGCGAAATTAACTGAGGGTGTAACTTTAATTCAATCAATCTCAATTATTTATTGGTTGTTTGACTATGGTATTTCAAATATTGACAATTGGTTTACTAAAGTTTTATTAGCTATAGCGCTTCTTTTTTCCGCATTTTCAATCTTTAACGCATTGACATTTTTCGTTTTATCAAGGACAACTCGATTAGCCTTAAGTATTTGGAGTTCAATAATTATGTTTCTTTTCGCAATTGACAATATATATAGAGTTTATCAAAATGAAGACATTGAAACGTCCAAATATTTTTCTCAAGGGCTGTATATCGGAATACAATTTTTTCTTTTAGGTGTATCTAGTATTTATATAATACAAAACTTTATTATGCTTATGGGTTTTCTTCCAGGCAAAGGATCTTTTTTTAACTCAAAATATTTTAACGAAATCAGAGAACTAAAAAACGACCATATTGAAAGATATTCTGACCAACAAGTTTATATTTTACATTCTATTATTTGCATTTTAATAACTGGGACTATTTATTGGTTAAATTATAACTATCACTACTTACCAAGACATACTACAATTTGGATAGGTTTTATACTTTTTCCAATTTTACTGAGACTGACAAGTATAAAAAGAAGAAAAAACTACCGCTAACAGCACCTAAAACTTATGCGGGCGACATCAAAGCTTTTGCAAAAGTGGTCGCTTCGCGAAACTAATTTTCATTTTGCAAATGCGTAGAAACATTTATCTTTGTTAGTAGCGTTTCGGCAGACACAGTTTCAAATCAAACCGTTGCTTAGCGCGAAACCGTTAGGTGCAAGGTGTAAAGACATCGATAATTATGAAATTAATTTTAAAACTTATTCTTATTACCATATTTATTGCTTCATGTTCTGACAATCATGAGACTTTGCCACTAAATACTCAAAATCTTCCTGAGGTCATTAAGAAAAGAATGCGAGATAGTATTGACAGAATTTTAGTAGACTCTATAGTTGCAAAAAAGAAAATTAATGTACTGCCTTATTACTACTCTATGTATCAAATTGACACTTTAAATACAAAGTATATAATT
>JAEUTR010000131.1 GCA_016787365.1 Bacteroidia bacterium | reverse complement strand
ACGCTGCAGGTGCTAGCTCAAATTTATTTGATCAGGTAAACGGTTCTGGTACATCCGATACATTAAAAGGAAATTCAAACGTTTACTTAAATTGTTTTGGAGGAACAAGAACAAAAGTATATTTACCTTATTTAAAAAACTTTTCAGATTCTCAAAATGTTTCCATAAGCCGTGCCGAATTAATTATCAAAGTTGATGAAATTACCAGCCCTTATTCAGTTAACTATGGTTATCCTTCCGAATTAGCATTAATTGCCTGTGGTAGCGATGGCACAGAGGAATTAGTTTATGATCAGTTGGAAACAACCGATTTTGTTAAATATGGTGGCAGTTATGATGCAACTAATAAACAATATGTATTTAGTATTGCCCGACAAATGCAAAAAATAGTGACTAAAGACATAAATAATTATGGCTTTTACCTAGTAAATGCTCTCCCAAATCGCTCTTCTGTAATAAGAAGAGATAATCGTTTACAAAGAGTAGTTCTTGGCGGCAAAAGCAACCTGAATTACAAAGCTATTTTTAAAGTAACTTACATTAAATTTCCTTACGACAAATAGGTTTTATAACTCTAAAAAATTAGCATGCGGGTAGCCCTGATTACTGATGGAATTGCGCCTTATGTATTGGGAGGAATGCAAAAGCATTCTTTTTACCTGGTAAAATATTTAGCTAAAAATAAGATTCATGTAGACCTAGTTCATTACAACGATTCTTTGTATGACATAAATCAATTAGAATTTTTTACAACTGAAGAAAAAGCATTTATTCATCCTGTAGTACTTTCTTTTCCAACATCAGTAAAATTTCCGGGACATTATATTTACAAATCCTATAAATATTCATGTCTGGCATTTGATGCGGTTAAAGATCAACTAAATACCTACGATTTTATTTATACCAAAGGTTTTACAGGCTGGAAACTAATTACGGAAAAACATAAAGGAAATATTACCTGTTGTAATATTGGAGTAAAATTTCATGGTTATGAAATGTTTCAGATTGCTCCTGATATGAAATCAAAGTTTCAGCAATTTTTATTACAAGCCTTTGTAAAAAAAATATCTAAACAGGCGGATGTTGTTTTTTCTTATGGTGGTAAAATAACCGATATTATAAAATCCATTGGAGTAAATCCTAAACATATAATTGAAATTCCTTCCGGAGTTGAAAAAGAGTTTATTGGAAACGCTATTTCTTCTCATAACGAAACGTATCACAAATTTGTTTTTTTAGGAAGAGCGGAACGTAGAAAAGGTATTACTGAATTAAATGAGGTTTTACAAAAGCTCATTTCTGAAAACCAAAATTTCAGATTCGAATTCATTGGTCCTATCCCCGACTCCATGAAAATTAAACATGAATCGGTTACGTATCATGGCGAAATCAGAGATACTCAAAAAATAAAAAGCTTATTATCACAAAATGATGTATTGGTTTGTCCAAGCTGGAGCGAAGGATTTCCAAATGTTATATTGGAGGCCATGGCTTGTGGTTTAGCTATTATTGCAACCAATGTTGGTGCAGTAGCTGCCATGGTAAGTGATAAAAATGGATGGCTTATTGAACCTGCTAATAAACAACAATTAGAAGCAGCTTTAATAAATGCTATTAACGCAAAAAATGTAATCCCAAAAAAAGAACATTCTCTTCTACTAGTTCAATCCACGTTCAATTGGGATATAATTTCTAAGAAATTAATTGAATCCATTTCAACTAATAAATCTTAACTGTTATTAACTCTTGAAAAGGCAAATAAAATAGTTTTATATATTTGCCCATCAAAATTTAATACTATGTCTGCACTTACTGCTACCCAATTTAATTTACCTAAACAAAAAAGTTTTTATAAAGGAAAGGTTAGAGATGTATATAACATCGATGATAAATACTTAGTAATGGTTGCCAGTGATCGTATTAGCGCATTTGATGTGGTTTTACCTAAAGGCATTCCTTACAAAGGACAAGTATTGAATCAAATAGCTTCTAAATTTTTAGCAGCAACTAAAGATATTGTTCCAAATTGGGTATTAGAAGTTCCTGATCCTGTTGTAACTATTGGTAGAGTATGTGAACCTTTTAAAGTAGAAATGGTAATTCGCGGCTACTTAGCGGGGCATGCTGCTAGAACTTATAATAGTGGAATTAGAACATTATGTGGCGTTACCATGCCCGAAGGTTTGAAAGAGAACGATAAATTTCCTGAGCCGATTATCACTCCTACGACTAAAGCTTCTGAAGGACATGATGAAGATATTAGCCGTGAAGAAATTTTAAAGCAAGGTATTGTTGAAGAAAAATATTATGTGCAATTAGAGGACTATACTCGTAAATTATATGCTCGCGGACAAGAAATTGCCAATAAAATGGGCTTAATTTTAGTAGATACCAAATATGAATTTGGGTTGTGTGACGGAAAAGTTTTTTTAATGGACGAAATTCATACACCTGACTCTTCCCGCTATTTTTATCTGGAAGGTTATCAAGAACGCCAAAACAAAGGCGAAGAGCAAAAACAGCTAAGTAAAGAGTTTGTTCGTAGATGGTTAATTGAAAATGGTTTTCAGGGTAAAGATGGGCAAAAAGTGCCCGAAATGAATGAAGCTTGGGTGAATGAAATTTCCGACAGATATATTGAACTTTATGAAAAAGTAAGCGGCGACAAATTTATTAAACACCCAACAGATAACTTACAAGAACGTGTTGAAAAGAATATTTTAGCTGCTTTGGAGAAACTTGGGTAAATCAGAGATTGTCAGATTGAGCGGAGTCGAAATCTAGACAATACATGTGTTCTCACCTGACACTTCGACTCCACTCAGTGCGACAGCTAAAACTGACAAACAGAGTTACCACCATTTTTTAAACAGTGCATAGGATATATGCGCTGTTTTTTTATTTTTACCACAAAATAAACAACAACGTAATGTATCAAAAAATAAGCAACAACATTCTTGAGACTATTGGTAATACTCCATTAGTACGAATTAATTCAATTACTAAAGATTTGCCCTGCACTGTGTTGGCAAAAGTTGAAACCACAAATCCGGGTAACTCTATTAAAGATCGTATGGCATTAAAAATGATTGAAGATGCCGAAAAAGATGGACGTTTAAAACCAGGTGGAACAATCATAGAAGGAACAAGCGGAAATACAGGAATGGGTTTAGCCATAGCTGCAATCATTAAAGGCTATAAATGCGTTTTTACAACTACCGATAAACAAAGTAAAGAGAAAGTAGATGCCTTAAGAGCATTTGGTGCAGAAGTAGTTGTTTGCCCAACAGACGTAGAACCTGAAGATCCAAAATCATATTACTCCGTATCTTCCCGTTTAGTAAAAGAAATTCCTAATTCGTGGAAACCAAACCAATATGATAATAAATCCAATACTCAGGCTCATTACGAACAAACAGGCCCTGAAATCTGGGAACAAACAGAAGGCAAAATTACTCACTTAGTAGTTGGTGTTGGTACTGGCGGAACGATCAGCGGAACCGGAAAATACTTAAAAGAAAAAAATCCAAATATTAAAGTATTAGGTATTGATACTTATGGTTCCATCTTCAAAAAATTAAAAGAAACCGGAGAAATTGATAAAAACGAAATTTATCCATACATCACCGAAGGTATTGGAGAAGATTTTTTACCCGAAAATGTTGACATTAATTTAATTGACCATTTTGAGAAAGTAACAGATAGAGATGCTGCTATTATGACCCGTCGTATTCCTCGCGAAGAAGGTATTTTTGCCGGAAACTCCGCAGGTTCTGCTATGGCAGGCTTAATGCAAATGAAAGATATGTTTAAACCCGGAGATGTGGTAGTAGTTATTTTTCATGACCATGGAACCCGTTACTTAGGTAAAATGTTTAATGATGATTGGATGCGTGATAGAGGTTTCTTAGAAATTAAAAAGCCAAAAGCTATTGATTTAATTTCATCTCATAAAAATCAAAAATTATTAACGATTGATGCAAATTCCTCTGTTTCTGATGCTTTAAGCATCATGAATAAATATGGTATTTCACAAATCCCTGTAAAAGCTGGTGAAAACTTTGTTGGTTCGTTAAACGATTCTTTTTTATTCTCAAAGTTAATTGAAGACAGTACCATTAAAAATAAAATTGTGAAAGAAGTAATGCAAGCTCCTTTTCCTTTTGTAACTGATCAAACTTTAATGGAAGATATTTCAAAATTAATCACCAAAGAAAACAATGCGGTGTTAATGACTGATTTATCCGGAAGCACACATATTATTACCAAGCATGATTTGATTCAGGGTATTTCTCAAATGAGTAATTAACCATTTATCATCAGCTATATCAACTCACAAAAATTAACAGTTTTCTGAATTAAAATAGCGGTATCTTTATTTTACAAACAATATCATGAAGGGTGTAGCTGAGATGATTTAAATGCTCTCAACTACATTCGAACTGATAAAAAACAATTATTATGAAAAAAATAACAATTCTAGCCTGTCTGTTTTTTACATTAGCAAGTAGTGCCCAAAATAAAAGACCAGACAACTGGTTTAACTTAGATGCTACAAAAGATAATGTTAATGGTGTAAGTACTGAAAAAACATATGAAGAACTATTAAAAGGTAGAAAATCAACTACCATCATTGTAGGAGTTTTAGATAGTGGTGTAGATTACATGCACGAAGACTTAAAAGATGTGATGTGGACCAATCCAGGAGAAATACCAGGAAATGGAATTGATGATGATAAAAATGGCTACATCGATGATATTCATGGCTGGAACTTTATGGGAAATAAAGACGGAACCAATGTTGCTAAGGATAACTTAGAATTAACCCGTGTATACAAAACCT
>JAEUTR010000088.1 GCA_016787365.1 Bacteroidia bacterium | reverse complement strand
TTTGATATCTATCTTTATTTTTAACGTAAAATCCCACGCATTAAATTTAAGTAAAGAAAAAAACAAGGTTTCATCTGTTCCGATGATGCGAATAAAAATGAATGGACTTGTAAATTCGTTGGACGAAACGGTACTTTATTATCAGACAGGAGCAACAAATGGATTTGATTCTGAATATGACGCTTATAAATTACTCGGGCCGAATAATGCCCCGTATATTTCACAAGAATACAATTCCATACTTTTTTCAATAAATGGCATAAATCCTGTTGCCGAAACTTTTTCAATAAATATTTTAGCAACTACACCTACAACAGGAAATTTTACAATAACAGCAACTGATTTTACTCAGCTTCCAACCGGCACCTGTGTCTATTTACATGACCTTATCTCAGGAATTACTGTAAATATATTAACCACCCCTTACTCATTTGTTTTATCCAATACAACAACCACATCACGGTTTGTTTTATCAATTACTCATTATCAACTACCAATAACATCTAAGCTAATCCAGCCTACGTGTGAGGTGCAAAATGGAGGTAGGTTTACTGCAAAAGGAGAAGTTTTTGCTCCATGGAATTATACATGGAAAGATTCTACGGGAACTATCATTAAAACCGTTTTAAATTCATATACGAGCGACTCGTTAGATAATTTAAGCAACGGAAATTACAAACTTGAAATTTCATCTGCCAACAATCGCTGTTATTCAAAAGATACCACTTTTAAAATCAACTCAATTATTTTACCGGATATTTATTTCACTTCTCCTGACACCATAATAAGTAGTCCAATATGTAATTATACTGTTTTAAACCAATCCTCAAAATGTGCAACTTATGTATGGGATTTTGGTGATGGTATTGGATTATCAAATGATATGGAACCCACTTACAGCTATTCTATTGCAGGAGTATACATAACAAAGCTAAAAGGATTGAGTGCAACGGGATGTATAGATAGTGTTCAAAAGAGTGTAACTGTATTAAATCTCACAACCCACTTGATGGCACAATTAAATCATAAGATTAAGCTAATAGATCTGGGAAATAATTACTACAAAATTGAATCTGGGAAATATACATCTAATGAATTATTTATTCTTGTAAATGCATTAGATGGCAAAAGCACATTTAAACAACAATATGCATTAAGCGAAAATGGTAGTACATTATTAGATTTAAATGGATTAAATAGTGGTATATATATATTAAATATCATCTATAAAGATCAAGTCCTACTGAATTCTAAAATACTTATTAAATAATAAATCTAAACATTATCCACAGAGCTGAATTTACAGTTTTTAAACACAATTCTATGAAATTATTGATTCCTGTAATGCTTTTATCATTTTTTAATTTCTTTAATGACAATCTGGATAAATGTAATGGATTTGAAAAGTATAAATTTGGAACTTCTGAAAAATTATATAAAAACCTTACGCTGGAAATAGAAGAAGAAGATATACAA
Organism: Bacteroidia bacterium; assembly: GCA_016787365.1. Classification (GTDB taxonomy): domain Bacteria; phylum Bacteroidota; class Bacteroidia; order B-17B0; family Aurantibacillaceae; genus UBA4416. Next base: position 1,308 of record JAEUTR010000088.1, on the reverse strand, counting down.
CTCTACACCGTTAATTCAAACAATCTTAATATAATAAATGAGGTACAATTTGAATACATACGAGTTACTTTTAATAAAAACAAACTTTCTGCCATAGCACTTTCTACTAAGGACAAAACAGGTAGTACTTTTTTCAAATATTTAAAAAACAACTATGGCAATCCTATAAAAATCAAAAACACGTATGAATGGTTAGGTAAAAATGTGAGAATCGTGTATGAACCATACAAAAAAAGTGAAGATGGCATTATAGATTTTTATAGTAGAGAGGCTCGGACATTAAAAAATAAATAACTCATCAGAGCACTTTTGAGTGAGTAATCTTTTAATAGAATCTTTCAACGAATGAGTAAGTGCTAATCCGTAATTAAATCAACAGCTGTTTCAACAGCATTTGCGTTTTTACGATATCTTTTTTTAAGCTTAAACATTCTGTAATCCGTAATTATTTCTATAAAATCAATAGAAAGACCCACTGAAGTATAAACACCATCAAAAGCAAAATTTTTCAGCTGATTATAAAGTATTTTTCGATATCCGAAAGCTCCCTTTAATCCAATCCATCTAATTGGTTTAAATGTCCCAGAAAGACCAAAATAAGCCTTTGCTATAAATCCTGATTCTTTGTCTGTTTCTAAATTGTCCGTTATCGATTTATAGTTTAAGGTGTTATAACCAAACCCGAACTCAAGAGGCATTCCTAGTGAAAAAAAACGGGTATTCTTATAAATGAATTCAAGATTTAAAGCACCGTAATTTAAATTATACTGGCCTTGATATTCTATATTGTCAATTGTTTTTTTTAAGGAGGTTAGTTTGTCAGATAAACTATAATATCCTAAAGTTACCCGGAGTTTATTTTTTAATAATACTCCAACATCACCTCCCGAGATGCTTAATTTTTGACCGTTAAAAAAAACCAGTCTACTGTCAAATTTAAGTTGTGGACGAACTAATCTTGGTTTTACAATTTTTGTTGAGTCTGCAATAAATTGACGCTTTGAAATTTTTTGTTGAGCATACACGCTAACCAAACCACTTAAAAATAATAGAATAAAAATAACTTTAGTTTGCGGCATAAAATAAAATAGGGATTTGTTAAGTTACAAAAAGGAATTTAAGTGGATTAAATGAGTTGGATTGAATGTTTTTTCATGTTGATTTAAATTTTGTTCTAAAGGTGCGAATCATTTGATTATATATTGTTATGTAATTAAATGTATGTTTTATATGATTCGCAGGTTGTAATACGAAATCGGGTATCAATTTCCACTTCTAATCTTAATAAAATGATAAATAAAGGTCTAA
>JAEUTR010000058.1 GCA_016787365.1 Bacteroidia bacterium | reverse complement strand
TTTGATTTTGGAAACGAAAATGCCAAAGGGTTAAATGGGATGGTAAGTGCCAGAGGATTATGGGAGCAGCGTGAAGGCGGACAAATGAATTTTCAGTCGGATCATCATTTGGGCAGTGACTCAATTTATGGTCAGAGAATTCAATATGGTCAAATGGAGTTATACGCTAAATTAAGTTACAGATTTAATTCGGTTAAGCGAATCAGTTTGTTTAATTCGGGCTTTTATCACAATCAGAATTCGTGGTTAGGAACTGTAAATTACCAGGCATGGCAAAAAAATACATATTCTACCATACAGTATGAGTACAACTGGAACAGTAATCACGATTTTAAAGGAGGTTTGACTTACAGATTTTTCGATTTAAATGAACGTATTAAGTTTTCAGACACAATACTGAAGCGCTCATACGATGGGGTATACCGTAAAACGGAATTTATACCTGGTGTATTTGCTGAGAATGTATTTAAATGGAGAGGCGATTTGATTCAATTGATTACAGGTATTCGAGCCGACCACCACAATGAATTTGGATGGCAAGTTAGTCCCAGAACCATGTTCAAATATGAGTTCGGATCTGATTACACATTAAGAGCATCGATAGGCAGTGGATGGAGAACAGTGAATTTATTTTCTGAGAACATAGGATTATTAGTTAGTTCGCGAAATATTATTTTTAAAGAAAGTTTATTGCCGGAGAAGTCTTTAAACTGGGGGCTTAATCTGATGAAAAAGTTTCAGATTAAAAAATTGGAAGCTGTATGGACATTCGACTATTATCAAACCCGTTTCAGTCAACAGTTTTTTCCAGATTATGATAGCGATCCCGGCTTGGCTGTTATCAGCAATTTTACGGACAAATCGATTTCCAATGGATTTCAAACTGATTTAAATTTAAAATATAACAAGTTTCTGGAAGCCAAGTTGGCCTATAATTTTTTAGATGTTTACAGAGTGGTTAATCAGAGTAAGTTCATTTTACCGTTTATTTCAAAACATAAATGCATGATGTCATTGTCCTATTTGCCCAAAAATAACAAATTCAGATTTGATGCGAATGTTCATTGGTATGGAAGACAAAGATTGCCGGATACAGAAAAAAATCCTGAAGCATACAGGCAAGCAAAGTGGTCGCGTCCTTATTCTACAATCAATATACAGGTCACCAAGAACTGGAAGTCGATTGAAGTTTATACCGGAGTTGAGAATTTATTTGACTTCAGGCAAATTAGGCCAATTGTAAGCTGGCAAGACCCATTTAGTCCTTATTTTGATACCTCTTTTAATTGGGGACCAACGAGAGGCAGAGAAATATATTTAGGTTTGCGTTTTAAGTTGAACGAAATAAGAGATAAGTAATTCAAATGTTGTTTTAGCGCTCTCTTATTTATCCCAATATTAATTCAATTTTCCAATAGAGGTTTATTGAAAAGCAATTAATTTTTTGTGTGGGATGTAAAATACTTTTTTAATGGGAGTGAAGAGGAAGTGTTTTTTTTAATTTCCAATACTCTAGCAGGGTATCGAGGATTAAAATAATTCAAACATTCTTTTTACGATCATTCATATCGCTTTTTAAATCCAGATATCCAATAGCATGTTATTGAAAAGCAATTAATTTTTTGTGTGGGATGTAAAATACTTTTTTAATGGAGGTGAAGGTGAGGTGTTTTTTTTAATTTCCAATACTCTAGCAGGGTATTGAGGATTAAAATAATTCAATCGTACTTTTTACCAACATTCATATCGCTTTTTAAATCCAGATATCCAATAGCATGTTATTGAAAAGCAATCAATTTTTTGTGTGGGATGTAAAATACTTTTTTAATGGAAGTGAAGGAGAAGTGTTTTTTTTAATTTCCAATACTCTAGCAGGGTATTGAGGATTAAAATAATTATCATCATCAATAATTTCTCCTTGCAGCAATTTTATTTTTACCCTTGTCTAATCTTTTGATTAGGTTCTTGTTTTTAATTATTACGTTTTGTTTATGTTCAGATTTCTACTTTTTGTTTTGCTGCCTTCGAGTGTTTTGGCTCAAT
>JAEUTR010000012.1 GCA_016787365.1 Bacteroidia bacterium | reverse complement strand
TGAGCCCCGAAAAATATTCGGGGCTCTTTTGTATATTTGCTAAAGATTATGGCACTTAAGCAAACACAGCATTTAAAGCTATTACAAAAACTTTCTCCGCAACAAATTCAATTAATGAAGTTGTTGCAGTTGCCTACGGTTGCGTTAGAACAAAGAATAAAAGAAGAATTAGAACTGAATCCAGCTCTGGAAGAAGATAGTGAAAATGTAGATACGGAAGATACTGAAAGTGAATATGACGAAGTTGAAAATTCGGATAATGATGAAGTAAGTGATTTTGAAGAAAAAGAAGTCGATAAAATAGATGATGGATATGAGCTGGAGGATTATATGGACGCCGGGGATTTGGATGCCTATAAATATGAAATTTCTAATCGTAGCGCAGATGATGAAGTGTTTCAATCAGTTGTAGTAGAAGGTCCCGATTTTCACTCGCAACTGGAAGAACAGTTGGGATTAAGAGAATTAACAGAAAAACAATTTGCGATAGGATTATATTTGATTGGGTGTATTGACGAAGATGGTTATATCAGAAGAGAATTGGATTTAATTGTTGATGATTTGGCTTTTTCTCAAAATACTCAGGTATCAAAAGAAGAATTGGAAGAGGTTTTAAAAACGATACAGGAATTCGATCCTGCCGGTGTTGGCGCAAGAACATTACAGGAATGCTTACTTATACAGCTTGAAAGAAAGCCAATTAAAGCAAAAGAAACGCATTTAGCCATTGAGGTTGTAAAAACCATGATGGATGAATTTTCTAAAAAACATTACGATAAAATCATCCGAAAATTAAATATCGAAGACGATGATTTAAAAGATATTATCGCAGAAATTACGCATTTAAATCCTCGCCCCGGAAATTCGGAAGGAGACAATAAAGGACAAATGTCGGAAGTAGTTCCTGATTTTAATATCAGTGTTAATGATGGCGTTCCGGAACTAAGCATTAATCAGCGCAATTTACCAGAGCTTAAAATAAGTAATGATTATATTGAGATGCTGAAAGAGTATTCTCGTGCAAAAGAAAAATCCATTAAAGAAGCAAGTTCTTTTGTAAAAGGAAAAATTGAATCAGCACAATGGTTTATTGAAGCGTTGCAACAAAGGCATCAAACGATGTTAGTATCAATGCATGCTATTATGGAATACCAACAGGAATATTTTGCAAGCGGAGACGAATCTAAGCTAAAACCAATGATTTTAAAAGACATTGCAGATAAAGTAGGTTTAGATATTTCAACCGTTTCGCGTGTAGCAAACAGCAAATATGTACAAACACCTTACGGTACATTTTTATTAAAAACATTTTTTTCAGAATCATTGAGTACAGATGGAGGAGAAGAGGTAAGTACTAGAGAAGTTAAAAAAATTCTTCAAGAATGTATTTCTAACGAAGATAAAAAGAAGCCATTAACAGATGATGCCCTTTGTGAAATTTTAAAAGAAAAAAAATATAATATTGCCCGCAGAACAGTTGCTAAATATCGCGAACAATTAGATATTCCTGTAGCTCGAATGAGAAAAGAAATTTAGAGATAGAATGTTTATTGGCATTTACCTTAAGCATTAGTATATATTTTCATTGCCTTTCTTGTAATTACGTTCAATAATGTATCTTTGCAGACTTATTTTTACACAACATGAAGAACATACGTAATTTTTGCATTATTGCCCATATTGACCACGGCAAATCTACTTTAGCTGATCGTTTATTGGAGTATACCAAAACCATTACTAGTCGCGAAATGGAAGCACAAGTTCTTGATGATATGGACTTGGAAAAAGAACGAGGTATTACTATTAAGAGCCACGCTATACAAATGGATTATACCTATAAAGGTGAAAAATTTGTACTAAATTTAATTGATACTCCTGGCCACGTTGACTTTAGTTACGAGGTTTCTCGTTCTATTGCGGCTTGTGAGGGAGCATTATTGATTGTAGATGCAGCTCAAGGCATTCAGGCACAAACTATTTCTAACTTATATTTGGCCTTGGAGCATGATTTAACAATCATCCCTATTCTTAATAAAATGGATTTGCCAAGTGCGGAGCCAGAAATGGTTACTGACCAAATAGTAGACTTGATTGGCTGTGAACGTAGTGACGTGATTCCTGCCAGTGGAAAAACAGGAATGGGAATTGAAGAAATTTTAGCTGCGATAATCGAGCGTGTAAAATGTCCGGTTGGAGATCCAGAAGCACCATTGCAAGCATTAATTTTTGATAGTGTTTTTAATAGTTTCAGAGGAATTATTGCTTACTATAAAATCATAAATGGTACAATCAAAAAAGGAGATAAAGTAAAATTCTTTAATACAGGCTCTGTGTACAATGCGGATGAAATTGGGGTATTAAAACTAAAACCTGAACCACGCAACACGATGAGTACGGGTGACGTAGGTTACATTATTTCTGGTATTAAAGAGGCAAAGGAAGTAAAAGTAGGAGATACTATTACTCATTTTGATAGACCTTGCGAAGAAGCCATACATGGTTTTGAGGAAGTAAAGCCAATGGTATTTGCGGGTATTTATCCGGTTGATACCGAAGATTTCGAAGAGTTACGATATAGTATGGAGAAGCTACAATTAAATGACGCTTCTTTAACCTGGGAACCAGAGTCGTCTTTGGCATTAGGTTTTGGATTCCGTTGTGGATTCTTAGGAATGTTGCACATGGAAATTGTACAAGAACGTTTGGAACGTGAATTTAAAATGACAGTGATTACAACCGTTCCTAACGTGTCGTATATTGCGTATCAAACTAATGGAGATGTGGTGAAGGTTAATAACCCAAGCGATTTACCAGACCCAGCGAGAATTAATTATATTGAAGAGCCTTATATCAAAGCAAATATTATTACAAAGTCTGAATTTATTGGACCAGTAATGAGCTTGTGTATTGAAAAACGAGGATCGATTGTGACACAAAATTATTTAACCGCAGATAGAGTAGAGTTAGTGTTTGAAATGCCTTTAGGAGAAGTTGTATTTGATTTTTTTGATAGATTAAAATCTATATCTAAGGGTTACGCATCATTTGATTATCATCCCATAGGTATGAGAGAATCAGACTTGGTAAAATTAGATATTTTATTAAAGGGCGAACCGGTAGATGCTCTGTCATGTTTAATTCACAGAAGTAACTCATACCAGTTTGGTAAAAAAATCTGTGAAAAATTGAAAGAGTTAATTCCTAAACAACAGTTCGAAATTCCTATTCAAGCAGCTATTGGAGCCAAAATCATTTCCCGTGAAACCATTAGCGCTATGCGAAAAGATGTAACTGCTAAATGTTACGGAGGAGACATTAGTCGTAAACGTAAGTTATTAGAAAAACAAAAGGAAGGGAAGAAACGTATGAAATCTGTTGGTAATGTTGAAATTCCGCAAAGTGCGTTTATGGCAGTTTTAAAATTAAATGATTAATTATTTAAATGATAGAAAAAAGGCAGTGAGATATTCACTGCCTTTTTAGTTTTCAGTAATTTGATTAGCATCACGATGTGAGGCCAACCATAGAAATAAAGTTTGAAAAAAAATAAAGAAAGTAACACCTGATTGAGTTTCTAAAGTGTCTTCTGTAACAAAAGACAAAAGAACAATAATAAAAAATGGCCAGTACAAATAATGTAATTTATGTTTTAATATAAATGCAGGATATAATAAATAGAAAAGAAAAAGAAGCAATCCGAATAATCCAAATGCTACACCTATTGCTAAATATTGATTATGAGAACGAAGTCTCCAAATTTGGTCTAATTTAGAATTAGTTTTTATGTATGCAGCATTAAAAGAATCCTGTATATCACCTGTTCCTTCTCCAAATAATGGTTTTTGCTTAATAATATAAATTGCAGTTTTCCAAAACTCTAATCTCATGGATATGGAATGACCCGATGGATTTTCTCCCTTTTTATATCGACTATATTCCCAAATAATTTCTCGCCATTTAGATATTAAACCACTATTGATATTATAATTACAATTTGAAAAACCATTTTCAATATGGCTAATATCATCCTCTGTTAAGTTTGAAATAGCAACAGAATCTTTTGAAAACCCTTTACTCGATAAATACCTCAGTAATGTAAACCGAATTTCGTTGCCCTTATTATCAAAATCATTAAACTTTATATGGCTGCGCTTATTCCATTCCTGTTCTATTTCAGTTGGATTAATGTTGATGGATATCAGATTTCCATTTTCAGCTATACCATAAGTGGTATCATGGTAATATAACCTACCGCTTTTTGTTTTTTCTAATAATACATTTTGTAGATGACTTTTATCAGGTTGGTACATATCGATACTCACATATGCCTTCCATAAAATAAAGGCCATAAAACAAGATAATAAAGCAAGAACGCCAATAGAAACTTTTTTTGAAAACCATTTAAAACTAAAAACAATAGATAATAACACAGCAGTAGTAGCTAAACATAAAAACCCAGTTGCCATTTCGAGCTTATACATAAAAAACAGAAGCCATACAATAAATAATACCGACAAGGCTTTTACTAAAAATAATTTTTCTTTTACAGCAACATAAATTAATCCAATAATTGAAAACGCAATAAATAGCGAAAAGCGAATGTGAGACATAAAAACAGAAGCTTTTCGAACATCAATAATTATTTTTTTTGTGTAACCCGCATACACTAAATAACAACAAACAGAACTGACAAATACACTTAAAAAGAAAAAACCAAATAACAGTTTAAATTCTTTTGTAGTTAATGGTTTTGTAGAAAATAAAATAAGAGGTAAAACAAACAAAGGCATTTTATTCCTTAAATCATCTAATCCTTTTTGAATATTATCTGTGTAGCACATGCCAATAAGGTGTAACGCAAATAATGAAAAAAGAACCCAAAATATGCTGTTGCTTTTTAATTGCTGCCATTTGTATGAAAAATCTTTTTCGAGAAGCCAGTTTGCAGCTAAAATAATTTGAGGGATACTCGTTGGAACTGTTCCAAACAACATTCCGGCAGCTAAGCCAATAAGGCCAAATAAAAATATATTGCGATGCCAGATAGCAGGAAGCATAGGTGTTGTCTAGTTCTCACAATAACGGAAAAATAATCGTTTTATTGTACAATAAAACGATTTAAAACAAGGGCGAATTATAAATTAATCTTATTTAGTTTCAGTATTTTTGTATAAACCTTAAAGCAAACAGAATTATCAAATCAATTATTATAAAAGAAGTCAGTACGGATCAATTCGACACAATTAAACAATTTATTCAGGAATTTGAATTGGATAATCGGGAACTTCTTCAGGAACAATTTTTAGAAGCGATGAGTAACGATGAACTAGTTGGTTTTGGAAGAATTAGAAAAAGGGAAGGTTGTTCGGAGTTATGTTCCTTAGGAGTTATTGAACCTGAACGCTTAAAAGGCGTTGGGAAACAATTAGTTCGAGCATTAATACAAAAAGCAGATGAACCACTTTTTTTAGTTTGCATCATTCCTGAGTTTTTTATACCCTTTGGATTTAAGGTGGTTTCTGAATATCCCTATGCAATGCAGGAAAAGCTAGATTATTGCATATCCGAACTGGTTGTTCCTGAAACTTATGTGGTGATGAAGTTTGAAGGAAATGATGCATAACCATTTTAATTTTTAATTTTGCGTTTTTAATTTACTTATGAGCTATATCATTTCGGGCATACAGCAATTAGGCATTGGAAACACCAATGTTCAAGAAACATTTAAATGGTACCGCAAAGCATTTGGTACGGATATCAAAATATTTGAAGAAGCTGCTATGGCAGAATTAATGTTGCCTTACACGGCAAATATGCCACATGCGCGTCATGCTATTTTAGCGATAAGTATGAATGGTGGTGGCGGATTTGAAATTTGGCAATACACAAGTCGCCAGGCTCAAAACGCCGATTTTAAAATACAATTGGGAGATATTGGTATTTATGCGGGAAAAATCAAATCGTATAATATTCAGGCGTCTTATTCTCATTTAAAGAACTTTGGGGCTAAAATGTTGACGGATGTAACAACTGCTCCAGATGGAAGAAAGCACTTTTATATTCATGATTTGTGGGGAAATGTATTTGAAATCATCGAAGAAAAAACATCATGGTATCAGCAAAAAGATTTCACTACAGGCGGAATTTTAGGTGCTGTTATTGGAGTAAAGGACATTGATAAATCCATTGGTTTATATAAAACAGTATTAGGATTTGACAAGGTGATTAGTGATACAACGGATACTTTTGCGGATTGGAGCGGAGTAGAAGGTTCACACAAAAAATTCAGAAGAGTCGTTTTAAGGAACAGCAAACCTCGCGAAGGAAGCTTTGGCCCTTTATTAGGTGACAATGAAATTGAATTAGTTCAAGCCTTTGATTATACGCCGCGTAAAATTTTCGAAAACCGTTTGTGGGGAGATTGTGGTTTTATTCATTTATGTTTTGATATTAAAAACATGAAAGCTTTAGAGGAGGCTTGTGTAAAAGCAGGCCAGCCGTTTACGGTTGATGGTGGTGCAGGTTTTGAAATGGGCGAGGCTGCGGGACACTTTACCTATATTGAAGATGCAGATGGCACCTTAATCGAATTTGTAGAGACTAAAAAACTACCAGTGGTTAAAAAAATTGGCTGGTATTTAGATTTACGAAAACGTGATCCTAAAAAGGCCTTACCTAACTTTATTTTAAAAGCACTAAGGTTTAGTAGAGTAAAAGATTAAAGATGACCAAAAACCGTGATTTATATCACGGTTTTTTTATTGAAACCAGTGGTAAAATATTTGCACATATACCTTAAAAGTGGTATTTTTGTACTCCGTTTAGAATTAATCTAATTAAGAATAAGCGACAAGTAACTAACAATTAATTACTTACAAAATGATAACAGTAAGCAACGCGGCTAAAGAGCACGCTATTAATTTAATAAAAGAAGAAAATAAACCGGCAGATACATTCATTCGTGTGGGTGTTGACGGAGGTGGTTGTTCTGGGTTAATGTACAATTTGGTTTTTGATAATGAACTAAAAGAAGGCGACCAATTATTTGAAGATAATGGCGTAAAAGTAGTAGTAGATCGTAAAAGCTTTTTATACTTAGTGGGAACAGAGTTGGATTATAGTGGAGGGTTAAACGGTAAAGGATTTATTTTTAAGAACCCTAACGCTACGCGTTCTTGTGGTTGCGGAGAAAGCTTTAGTGTTTAAGATTCAAAGTTCAAAGATGGCTGTAGCAAAAAGATTTGAAGATTTAGAAGTTTGGATTGCAGCAAAGGACGCTTCAGTAATGATTTATAAAATTACTGAAAATGAAAGTTTGAGAAAAGACTTTGGACTTAAAGATCAGATAAGAAGAGCGTCGATATCTGTAATATCTAATATTGCAGAAGGATTTGAAAGAAATGGAAATAAAGAGTTTATTCAATTTTTGAGTATAGCAAAAGGATCGGCAGGAGAAGTAAGAGCACAATTATATATTATTAAAGAACTAAATTTTATAAATGAAGAAGAGTTTGTTCTACTATATGAGAAAGTCACGCAAGTAAGTAAAATGCTTTCGGGATTTATCAATTATTTAAAACAATCTGAATTAAAAGGAACAAAATACATGAGTGAGAAATAATTTTCAAGCTATATTTTGAATTTTGAACCTTTAACTTTGAACTACTATAATGGCAAACGAAATATTAGAAGAACATATAAATAAAGATTACGAATGGGGTTTTACAACCAATATCGACGCTGATGAAGCGCCTAAAGGTTTAAACGAAGACATCATTAAATTTATTTCAGCTAAAAAAAACGAACCTGAATGGATGTTAGAATTCCGTTTAAAAGCTTTTCGTAATTGGCAAAATATGGTGGAGCCTGAATGGGCACACGTTTCTTACACTAAACCAAATTTTCAAGATATCATTTATTACTCGGCACCTAAACCTAAAAAGGAATTAGCAAGTTTAGATGAAGTAGATCCTGAATTATTAAAAACATTCGAAAAACTTGGTATATCCTTAGAAGAACAAAAACGATTAAGTGGTGTACAAAGTAACATCGCTGTAGATGTTGTGTTTGATAGTGTTTCTGTAAAAACAACTTTTAAAGAAACCTTAGCAGAAAAAGGAATTATTTTTTGTTCATTCAGCGAGGCTGTTCAAGATCATCCTGAATTAGTAAAAAAATATATGGGTATGGCAGTACCTCCAACCGATAATTTTTATGCAGCATTAAACTCGGCGGTATTTACAGATGGTTCGTTTTGCTACATTCCAAAAGGTGTTCGTTCTCCTATGGAATTATCAACGTACTTCCGTATCAACGCTAGTGGTACTGGTCAGTTTGAGCGCACCTTAATTATTGCTGATGAAGATGCTTATGTGTCTTACTTAGAAGGATGCACGGCTCCTCAACGCGACGAAAATCAATTACACGCGGCTGTTGTAGAAATAATTACTCACAAAAATGCTGAGGTAAAATATAGCACCGTACAAAACTGGTATCCTGGTGATAAAGATGGTAAAGGTGGTATTTTTAATTTTGTAACGAAGCGAGGAATTTGTTTAGAAGATAATTCTAAAATTAGTTGGACACAAGTTGAAACAGGTTCTGCTGTTACTTGGAAATATCCATCAGTAATTTTAAAGGGAAATAATTCAGTAGGTGAATTTTATTCGGTAGCAGTCACAAATAACTATCAGCAAGCTGACACTGGAACCAAAATGATTCATATTGGAAAGAACACACGTTCAACCATTATCTCAAAAGGTATTTCTGCAGGCTTTAGCAATAATAGTTACAGAGGTTTAGTTCAAATTAAAAAAGGAGCAAGTAACGCTCGTAACTTTTCGCAATGCGATAGTTTGTTAATGGGCGATAAATGTGGCGCACATACATTCCCATACATTGAAATTAAAGATAAATCAGCTGTTGTAGAACACGAAGCAACAACCAGTAAAATTGGAGAAGACCAATTATTTTATTGCAAGCAACGAGGTATTGATAACGAAAAAGCAATTGGCTTAATCGTGAATGGATACTGCAAAGAAGTATTAAATAAATTACCAATGGAGTTTGCTGTTGAAGCACAAAAATTATTAGCAATTAGTTTGGAGGGAAGTGTAGGTTAATTAATAAGTTAAAATTTAAAAATGTCAGGCTGAGCGGAGTCGAAGCCATAAAAGCATAATAAGAAAATATGATTAGTATCAAGAATCTACACGCTTCAATTGGCGATAAAGAAATATTAAGAGGAATTAATTTAGAAGTTAAGGCCGGAGAAGTCCACGCCATCATGGGACCAAATGGTTCTGGAAAATCAACATTATCAAGCGTATTAGCTGGTCGTGAAGATTATGATGTGACTGAAGGAGAAGTAACATTCAATGGAAAAAATTTATTGGATTTATCGACAGAAGATAGAGCACGTGAAGGTTTATTTTTAGCGTTTCA
>JAEUTR010000725.1 GCA_016787365.1 Bacteroidia bacterium | reverse complement strand
TAAAGACCCCCAGTTTTTGCCACCTAATGTATATCTAGTAGATGACGATATTTTTTTAAGGGGATCGGTTTCTGAATTATATAACGCTCAAATTTCATTGAGTCAAGTATTAAGTTTAGCAACAGAAGATAACCCATCTGTCAAGGAAATTAAAGTTAAAATAAAGAGATTAAAACAAAATATGTTGGTTTACTTGAATAATTCAAGAAACGCGACACTTAAAATTATTGAAAACGTCAATGGAGAAGTTGGTAATTATGTTTCGGAGATTAAAAATTTGCCACAAAAACAAAGAGACGTGCTTAATATTCAGAGGAAAGTTTCGGTTAATGAAGGATTGTATAATTTTTTATTGCAGCGCAGAGCCAATGCAAAAATTGCCAAAGCGTCTATTGTGCCAGAAATTAAAGTAATTGATAGTCCAAGAAACAAAGGAGTAGTAAGGCCCGATAAGAACAAAATCATGTCTACATTTTCTGCTGTTGGTTTGGCGATCTCATTAATCATAATTATCATAAAAGTCATGTTCTTTACCACTATACAAACAGTTGAAGAACTCAAGGAAAAAACATTTTTACCCATTATTGGAGATTTACCTTTACAAAAAGGTATTGCAGATAAAGGCTTTATTGTTGATGATAGTCCTAATGCATTTATAACGGAAGCCTTTCGAACCTTGCGTACTAACTTGCAATACGTTTTTTTGAACTCTGATAAAAAAACAATTTTAATAACCTCCAATTCGCCTGGTGAGGGGAAAACATTTACAACAATAAATTTAGCCGCTTTATTGGCTAAAGGTGGCAAAAAGGTGGTGATGCTAGAATTAGATTTGCATAAACCTCGAATTCAGAAAGCGCTTGAAATGAACGCTGATATTGGAATCAGTACTTTTATGGTTGGAGAAAATAGTTTGGATGAAATCGTAAAGACTACCGTGATCCCTAATCTATCGGTGATATTGTCGGGCCCTATAGCTCCAAACCCCTCAGATCTTGTATTGTCAGAAAGGCTAAAAGAAATGATTAGTTATGCAAAGTCACATTTTGATTACGTGCTCATAGATACGCCACCAGCAGGTATACTTTCTGATGCATCTTATTTAATGCAGTATGCAGATATTAATTTATTGGTACTGAACACACGCTTTGCCAATAAACAGGTTATTAATCTTTTTGAGAAATTAGTGAAAGACAATTCTATTAAAGATGTATATTTAATTTTAAATGGTGTTAAGAGAATTAGAAACAAATATTATTATTCAAAATATGGTTACGGCTATGGTTACGGCTATGGTTACGGCTATGGTTACGGCTATAAGAACAATGCCTAATATAGTTATACTTTAAAGGATATTGTATTTCAGTCAATTGCAAACGAAGTATATCTGTCTTTAATTTTTTCTTTCTAATTTCTTGTTCAATTCGTAAAAACGAGTAAATTTGTTACTCGATAATGATAGAAACTCTTATATCTTCAAAAACACGAATTAAGTTGTTAATCAAGTTTTTCTTGAATAGCAATACGACTGCTTATTTGCGTAATTTAGAGGAAGAGTTTGGAGAGTCTACGAATGGGATACGAGTCGAGTTAAATAAATTTGAAAAAGCTGGTTTTTTAGATTCTTTTTCGGAGGGAAACAAAAAAATATTTAAAGTAAATACCAAACATCCCTTGTTTTCAGATATTAATAAAATCATCTTAAAAATGGTAGGTGTTGAATATATCATGGATTATATTTTACAAAGTGTTGGAAATTTAGAAAAAGTTTATTTAGTTGGCAAATTAGCAAAAGGGCAAAATTCGGATATTATAGATTTAGTTTTGGTAGGAAAAGAATTAAAAAAGGCATTTTTATTGGAGCAAATTGAAAAGGCAGAAAAAAAAATAAATAAAAAAATACGTTTTGTTATTTTTT
>JAEUTR010000715.1 GCA_016787365.1 Bacteroidia bacterium | reverse complement strand
TGTAAAGATTCCTTAACTATTCCTTTAACCGTTTTATATAATCCTAAAGCTGGTTTTACAGTTGACACTCCTTCTTGCTCGCCAAAACTTTTAACGTTTACCAATACATCTTTAGGCGCTACAAACTATAACTGGGATTTAGGTTCAAATAATTATACTACTACAAATGTTTCACAGCAATTTATTAATTCGACAACATCCAATATTACAAATACAGTACAATTAATTGCAACATCTGCCGGTAATTGTAAAGATACATTAGTTGTTCCTATTATCATCCATCCAAAACCTGAATTTAATATTGTTGCAAGCCCCGATAGTGGATGTTCCGCGCTTATTGTCAATTTTCCGGCAATTAACGATGTTGTAAATTACAAATGGAATTTTGGTGATGGTAATATCTCTACAACCAGCGACCCATTAAATATCTATTACAACAACTCTCAAACAACAAAAACATTTACTGTTCAGCTTATTGGTACAAACGGTTATGGATGTTCTGATACTTCATCAAAAGTCATAAAAGTATTTGCAAAACCGGTAGCGGTATTTCAGGCAAATCCAAATTTGGTATATATACCTGCCACACCTGTAAATTGTATTAATTTATCTTCAGGTGCCATATCCTACTATTGGGATTTTGGGGATAATACGAATTCTACCGAATCAAATCCTTCACATGTATATCAAAGCGCAGGTGAGTACCAAATATATCTAGTTGCTGCAAATATTCATGGATGCTTAGACACCTTTAATTTACCTTCAAAAATTGTTGCTGTTTTAGAAAGCGATATTGATATTCCAAATGCATTTACTCCAAACCCTACCGGTGGTAATGGCGGTACATATGGCGCCAACGACTTAAATAATGATGTGTTTCATCCAGTGATAAGAGGTATTGATAAATACGAATTAAATATTTTTTCGAGATGGGGCGAATTGTTATTTGTATCAAAAGATGTAAATATTGGATGGGATGGTTACTACAAAGGCAAGTTGTGTACACAAGATGTATATGTTTGGAAGATTATTGCAACCACTATTGACGGCAAAAAAATTAATAAAACAGGCGATGTGCTTTTATTAAGATAATATGAAAATAGTTTTATACATATCTGTTATTATATATTCTATACAATTGTGTAGTCAATCAGCTGTGAGTTCGAAATTATATGCAAAAGACTTAAAGGCAGCTAATACTTATTTTGATTCGGAAGATTATATAAATGCCATCAATTTATACAGAAAAGTAATTGCCATTAATCCTAATCATGAAATTGCAAATTTAAATTCTGCTATTAGTCGCATCAGATTGAATCAGTCTCCTGATTCTTCTTTAATTAATTTATCAAAAATTAAATCGAGTACAACTCCCGAAGTTCAGTTTTATTTTGGAAAAATATTTCATTTAACTAATAATTTTGATCAGGCTATTACTTGTTATACCAAATATAAAAATATTCCTATCAAGCACCGAAGTATTTCTAACGATGAAGTGGATTATTACATTGCCTGCAGTAACAATGCAAGAGATCTAATCAGTAAACCTCATCGGTCGCTTATAAAAAATGTAGGTGCCTCTAT
>JAEUTR010000674.1 GCA_016787365.1 Bacteroidia bacterium | reverse complement strand
AGGTTAATTTTAACAAAGCCGTTTCAGAATAAATTCCTCTGGACCTATTAGCAATGTATTGGTAAGAAGGTAATGCTTTATCATACTGACTATTACTATAAGCACACTCGGCATAACAAAAATGGGCCTCTGAAATATATTTACCCTCCGGATATTTAGTAATATAACTTTCAAACTTTGCCATTGCCAAATCACATTTTTTTTGATTGTAATACGCTTCTTTAGCGGCATCATATAAAGATGATTCTAGTTCATTGGTGTTTAAAGGATTACCTACTGAATTAAAATATGCTGCCATCTCATCAATTTTACCCTGAGCTTCAAATATTTTTTTAATCATAGGTAATACTTCTCTTGCTTCAGATCCTTTTGGATCTTTTTTTACAATCTGATCAAAATAAGAAAATGCTTTCTCATCTTCTTTTTTATTGTAATGTACTAAGCCTATACCCGCCAAAGAAGAGTTGACATATGAAGACTGAGGATAATTATCCAGTATTTTTTGGTAATATGTAATTGCATTATCTCCATCGTTTAAATCTTTATTATAGGTTTCTGCAGTTTCAAAAATAGCTGCTGCCAAGTAATTTGATTTTGGATAAGACGATACTAATAATTTTAAATCATTTATTTTTTCCTGATTATTTTTCAATAAACCACTACATAATGCTTTTTGATAAATACAATAATCCACATCTATTTGGTTTAGCGCTATGGCTGTTTCATAATAATCAGCAGCCTGAGGGTATACGTTATTCATAAAATAACTATCTGCTGTTCTGATATTAGCATCTGCTATTTTTTTAGAATCAAAGGAATTTTTGGTCAACAAAAATTTACGGAAAGCAATGTTTGCATTTTCATAATCCTTTTTAGTTTTTTGTTGAAAATAAGCATACCCAATATTATAATTGGATAAATCATACTCTTTTAAACTAAAAGCGCCTTCGTTTAATTGAAAGGTTTTCCATGTTTCAATGGCCGTTGCATAATCTTTTTTAATGTAAGAGATTTCGCCTAGCCAGTATTGAGATAAGGCATTATATGTTTTATCAAAATTAACCGATAAGGATTTTTTGAAATAACGGGCCGCACTATCCAAATCAATATTATTAAAAAACTCTATCCCTTTAAAGTAAATCAACTTTTGATAAGTGATTTTTAAAATCGGATCTAAGGGTTGTATTTTTTCGATTGACGCAATTGCCTGAGAATAATTTTTAGTGGTTGAATACACATTCACCAAATAATTATACGCTTCTGCTTTTCTTGGAGATTCAGGGTAATTTTTAATATACTTTTGAAATGCCACAACCGCATCATTATATGGAGCAAAGGATAATTCATAACACAACTTGGCATAACTAAATAAAGCATCTTCGGTAATTTTAGGGTCATACTGCATATTAGAAGCAGCGTAAAAGGCACTTCGACCTTTTGTTTTATTTCCCATTTGAATATGA
This sequence comes from Bacteroidia bacterium, assembly GCA_016787365.1. Classification (GTDB taxonomy): domain Bacteria; phylum Bacteroidota; class Bacteroidia; order B-17B0; family Aurantibacillaceae; genus UBA4416. Next base: position 1,088 of record JAEUTR010000674.1, on the reverse strand, counting down.
CAATCTGCCAAATGATACCATGCATTTTGAACTAAACTATCTTCACCAAAAGTTACTTTCTCAAATCTAAGAGCAGCATTTTTATAGTCCTTGATCTGATAATAACAATATCCTATTTCATAATTGCCTGATGTATTAAATCCTTCTAACTTATCAGCTTTTTGAAAATAAGTTAAAGCATTTGAAAAATCTTTTAAATTAAAATACGATTCGCCTATCATCCTGTTTATTTCACTTTCTTTTTGGATTTTTGAAGAATCATTTAACAAAGCCGGAGCGTTTTTTACAACATCCGCAAATTTGCCTTGTATAAAATAAATCTGAGTGATATAGTAAGGAACCACCGAGCCAAACGTTTCATCATTTGCTAAACGGTTAAAGCCTTGTAACGCTATTTCATAATTTTTTTCCTGATATGCTATATGAGAATAATAATAGTTTGCAGGATGTGCGTACTTATTGTCCACATCTTTAATTTCAAATAAATCCAATTTAGCTTTTTCGAAATTACTTGTTATAAAGTAACTGTAACCTCTTTTGAAATATAATTCTGCTAAATTTTCTTTACTTAAATCGTAAATATCTACTTTCTCTAAAAATTTAATAGACTCTTCATATTTCTTTTTTCTGAAGTTGGATTTTCCTAAATAAAAATAGCCCCATTTAACTTTATTACTTTCAGGATGACGCTCTATAAATTCTTTCATTCGCCATTCTCCGTCTTTATGAAATAACTCTATGCCACAAGCCGCTGCATAATACTCGGCATCTGTTTTGAGCAAAGTATTACCTTTAACTAAAGCCATATAATCAACAAATGCTTTTTGAGATGCATTGTATTGTTTCTTATCAAACAATTCCATTCCTGTTTTATATAAAGCATCTTTATCTAAATACAATTGTGTTTTCTGCGAAAACACTAGTCCTGTAAAGCTTAGTAGTAAAAGGCTTATGAAATATTTTTTAATCATCATACTGTATATAATCGTATATAAATAATTGGTTACAATAAAATTTCTTAAAAAAAATTACTGCAACTTATGTTCATTAAAATCTGCTCTTAAAAATAGCTTTCAGATAAACGTCCT
>JAEUTR010000670.1 GCA_016787365.1 Bacteroidia bacterium | reverse complement strand
CTAGATATTTCTATATATGATAGTTGTTCTGTCATTTATGCTGTTAAAAATAATCATTATATGTTACTTAAACTTATAATTTTTGCAAGTATAAACTTTATGTAGGCGTTTGCCATAAAAAATCTTATTTTTGCTAATAAGGAAAATCTAAACAAAGTTCCAGAAACTACTAAAATGCAAAGAGAGGAAACGCCTATATACTTTTCTGGGATAAATAGTTTACGTTTTTTTGCTGCAACATCTGTAATAATCACCCATATTGAATTATTGAAAAGTAGTCTTGGCTTTAAAAATTACTGGAAAAATACATTTATCTTCAATTTAGGAGGCTTAGGGGTATACTTTTTTTTTGTATTAAGCGGCTTCTTAATTACTTACCTATTATTAGAGGAAAAATCGAGATATACTAAAATTAAAATTAGAGATTTTTATATAAGACGTGTTTTGCGAATTTGGCCATTATATTATTTAATTCTTATTATTGGTTTTTTTATATTACCTCACTTCAACATATTTCACATATCGTATTTAGAAAATAGTTTTCACGATAATTTCAATACTAATCTTATTCTGTATGTAGGTATTTTACCAAACTTAGCATTTTCAATGTTTCCTGCCGTTCCAAATATTGGCCAAGCATGGTCAATAGGCGTTGAAGAACAATTTTACTTACTTTGGCCTTGGGTTATTTCAAAAAGTAAAAACATAGTAAAAACATTACTGATAATAATTACAACTATTGTTTTATTAAAGGTTTGTGTTTTGCTAATGGGAAATTTTTATTCTCACTCATCATGGTATAAGGTATTAAAGCTATTTGTTGCCATGAGTAAATTTGAATGTATGGCCATTGGCGGTATTGGTGCTTATTATCTTTTTACAAAAGATGACGTTTTATCTATAATATACAATAAAGCTATCTTTCTAGTATCTATTACTATGGTTCCAGTACTTATTTATATTACCCCAGACGTATTACAAGATGGGATACATATTGTTTACTCAATCCTTTTTTTAATTATTATATTAAATATTTCCAATGGTAACATGTTTCGTAAAAATGAAAACATAATATTAAACTATTTAGGTAAAATATCATATGGACTATATATGTATCACCTTATGATTATTCCCTTTGTACTTTACGTCTTCAAAAACACTATATCTATCTCCTCCGAAGGTTTATCGAATATATTAATCTATACAGGGACAATATCACTGACCATAGTCATATCAAGTATTTCCTATCATTTTTTAGAAACACCTTTTATTAAATTTAAATCGAAATTTTCTCCAGTGAAATCAGGAGATGATAAATCATAGAATATGACTTATTTATATTTTATGGAAGCTGATAATCTTTTTGATGGTTTCTCAACTATCCGATAAGTTATCCAGGAAGATAAAATGCTAATTAAAAATCCAAATAAGATCACTACTATTTTCAATAATATCGTGTCAGCGTAATGCGATAGCACATTTATAAAAGTGGCTCCAATAATTGTATGAACAAGGTATAAAGAATAAGAGAATTTTCCAATGCCATCCAATATATAAATTTTTAGATTTTTATAAAATAAAACGAAAAGAACAGGAAGTATTGAAAAAACAACTAATAATGGAGGGTATTTATAGAAAGAAAAGCACAGTGTAAAAAGCGTAACGACGAAATATTCTTTCGATGAAATCAAATTAGTCATTTTCAAAAATAATAGTACGCCCAAAAAGAATATAGGCAGCCAATAAAGCAAGAACTCTCTATCTGAAAAAAAACTTAAACCAAATATCATCAGATATATACAATATCTCATCATCAATTTAGATTTTATAAGTGGTAAGAATAATAGCGCCATAAAGAAATAGTATTGAAATTCAACTGCCAAAGTCCAATAAACAACATTCAACCATTTGTAATTCTCAAAAAAAGGAATCAAATATCCGAAATGTAAAAAAATTTGCATACCACTCAAATTGATACTTCCAGGTATTTGACTGTAATAAGTGTTTCTTAAAAATAAAATTACTATTGCTATTGTTAATGAAAACAGATAGGGTGGTTCTAATCGCGACAATCGTTTTAAAAAAAAAGAAAAGAAATTTTTTATTTTAAATCCAGCATTATACATTGACCAAGGAATAACAAAACCAGAGATTACAAAAAAGGTTTGTACACCATATTGCCCAATAGAAAATAAACTTAAAATCCACTTCGTATTAATAAAACCAGTGGTAGTACAGACAAAGTGAAAAGTACAAACCGAAAGTGCTGCAAATGCCCTCAAACTATCCAAAATTGTTACGTGAGCATTAATGGGTTCTATTCTACTCATTTAAGTTCAATAGTTTACTGTAAGACTGTAGAAATTGTTTTTTGGCGAAATTATCTATTCCAATTTTGTTCAAATATTTTTTATCAATCGCTTCAATATGAAAACCATCCGTTAGATAACCGCATTTATTTTGAATAACAAAATCAGAATAATCGCCTAATTTTTTTGAGATTATAACAGGCAATCCACAAGTAATATATTCTGCAAACTTAACAGGAGATGCTACTTTATTGGTAATACTCTCTTCTCTAATTAACAATGCATAGTTTGATGCGAGTAAATATTTTGCAACTTCGTGTTGCATTACTTTTTCACAAAAAACCTGAGAATTAAACTCTTCTTTCAGTCTTTGAATATTTTCATCCTGATCCGACAAAAATATAATTCTATGAGTAGCATTTAATCTTAACACAGGTACGATAAAATCGTACAAAAGACCAAACGACTGCCATCCAGCCACTGACCCGGAATAAATAAACACAGTGTCAGTATTACTTAGTCCTAATTGTTTTCTTAATTCAATACTGCTGCTATCTAAAATATTAATTTCTTCAAAAATCTTATTTAGTGTACAAGGTATAACAACATGCTTATCCGATACATAGTGAAAAGTCTCTTGCCAGTAATTAATTAACTGATTTGAAACAGCAATACGATAATCAGACTGCGTAACCACTTCTTTTTCTAATTCAAAAATATCATTAAGCATCGACGTGTTTGTAATTACACCGTATTCTTTCCACTCGGCCATTATTGCTCCTCTGCCATCATATATTACACTTCTGACTTTACCTTTTTTTTTCAGCTTCAAAGCCAGTTGTGTGGCCAATACACTTCTTCCGATAACGGTATGTGGCCTTTTAAAAAACACTAATAAACCTAATAAAAAAGTGTTATACTTCCAACGATGAACGCCTGGAAACATTGGCAAAACAATTGCCTGTGGATATTCTGTTTTAATTTTTGAGCGATTATTAAAAAAATTTCTGGAAGAAATAAATGAGACTAACTTCACATTTGATTTTATCTCATCATTCAAGAATTTTACTACATCAATCACCTGACTTGAAAAAATTCCGGAAGGTAAATCGTTATATGTCAAATAAAAAATCACAAAGATTTTGTAATAAATTCCAAGATTCTATTGGTTGAGTTGCCATCCCAGAATTTTGGGATAGTACCTTTTTTAAAGGTTCCATTCTCTATCTGCTGAATGTATCCTTTGATACTATCTAATTCAAAAGGCACTAATATATTTGTACCTTCGGCAACAGTCACTGGCCTTTCG
>JAEUTR010000682.1 GCA_016787365.1 Bacteroidia bacterium | reverse complement strand
TTTTTTACCATTCAGTATTTTAATCAGTTATTTGGTATTGGATGTTTTGTACAAGCATCAGGAGTATTTAATACTTCACATTGGCTTTAAAATTTTGATACACTTATTTAGCATTGTATTTATTTCATGGGGAATTGTTGGAAGTATTGATACGGTAAACAAAATTCCATCAAAATCACAAGCTTATCTATTAACCGGAAAATTAATAAAGAGGTATAAAAAACACCCCTACAGTGGTTATAAAAGAACTTATGATAAAACTAGATTTTTTGTGAGTATACAAGAAAGTAGCAATCAAAAAGAATATACCATTCAAGTAAATGAATCTCTTTATGACGATATGGATTTAAATTATAAAATGCCGAAAATAATTCATGATACGGTATCAAATACTTTTAAAGTTGACACTAAAAATGAAGTAAGTATTAATTTAAAAATGGGTTGGCTTGGTATAATTTACTAACTATACTGCAAAAACTAGTTCTCAGAAATAGAAATCATTTTAAAAGGCAAATCAACCATACCTTCAAAGTTTTTGCCGGCAGCTAAAATATCCTCATCGTTTTCTTCGTAAATCCAGTTAATAGTAATAGGCGAAGTACCCGTTGCTTTATGAAATTTCTCCAACTTTTTAAATACACTTAATAAACAAGCCGAAGAACTACTGTTATAATATTCTAACTGAATATTTAAAGTAGTAGCATTTTTAGGATTAGGATCTGCTAAGTATTTATCCAAAGCCTCAAATAAGGGATTATAAAACTCTAAAGAATTTTCCGGAATAGAACGACCAGAAATATTTAATTCACCGTTTTTTAAATCAAATTTAATGTCTGGTGTATTTGCCGTAGCATCTATTGAGTATTTTTCCATCTGCAGTATCTCTTAAATTAAACAACTTAACCCATGAAAGATTGGTTACGGTATAAATTTAAGTCTTTTTTAGCATAGAAAAATAAAATACTCGTGAAATATTACAATAAACAAGTAAATAGCTAGTTTAACTGAGCGAATAATTCCGTCAATTCTTGTTCCGTTAAATCGCGCCACTCGCCTATTTTAAGTTTATTCAGGTGAATATTCATTACCCTAACCCGCTGAAGTTTAATTACCTGGTAATCAAAAGCATTACACATACGACGAATCTGTCGGTTTAAGCCTTGAGTTAAAGTAATTCTAAAGATTCTTTTCGAATTTGGTTCTCTGGAAACCACACAAGGTTTTGTTTTATCGCCCTGAATATCTATTCCTTCCGAAATTTCTTTCAAAAAAGCTGTTCTTACCGGTAAATTCAAAGTAACGATGTATTCTTTTTCGTGTTCAAACTTAGAGTTACCAATTTTATTGATAATCTCACCATGGTTCGTCAACAAAATCAATCCTTCCGAATCCTTATCTAATCGCCCAACAGGGTAAATCGCTTGCGAATGACCAATGGCATCAATGATGTTATTTTCTATTTTTTCGGAAGTACATTCAATGCCTTTTGGTTTATTATATGCAATATAAGTAGGAATAAACTCTTTTTTCTTAAGTTCTTCGCCATCAATTAAAATAACATCACCATCTTTTATTTTTGTACTGAAGGTGGCCACTTTACCATTTACTACTACTCGCTTGGCATCAATTAATTCATAAGCCTTACGGCGAGATGTATAACCTGATTGACCTATGTATTTATCTACTTTCATTTTTTTTGTTTGGTTTACTTTACAATGTCACTTCGAGCGAAGTCGAGAAGCGACATATTAAATTATCGTTTTCATTTAATCCAATTTCTTTCTCTAACGTAATTTGTCTAGTTCTCGACTTCGCTCGAACTGACAAATTAAAAGAACTACTTTTTCTTCTTCTTTTTAGCTTTGTAAGCTTTATCCTCTTTCTCAGCGTCGGCAATTAATTTTTTCCAATTATCATTTACATCGTCAGTTAAGGCAAGAGTTTCAGAATAATCTGCTTTAGCAACTTCCAAAACAGTAATTTTTTTATCCATAAAGCTTTCTATTTCTTCCAAAATAGGTTTTTCTTCAGGACTACAAAATGATACAGCTACACCTTTGTTATTTCCACGACCTGTTCGCCCTACTCGATGTACATAGTTTTCGGCCACATCAGGTAAATCATAATTCACTACATAATCCACATTGGCAATATCCACACCACGTGCACTAATATCAGTAGCAATTAATAATTTAAAATCGCCGTTTTTAAACCCGGTCATCACTTCCAAACGGTTTTCCTGATCTTTTCCTCCGTGCATGGTTTGACTTTTAATACCAACACGGTTCATGGCTTCAAAAACACGTTCTGCCCGCACTTTAGTTCTAACAAACACTAAAATTCTACTTTCCGGATTTTCGTTCACGATACGTTCCAAAAAGAAACGTTTATCATCCATGCTCACAAACATCACGGAGTGTGTCACATTTTTTGATACAGGATCTTTAGGAGAAATTTGAATACGAATGGCATTGCGTACTAATGAATATGCCAGTTTCTTAATCTTTTCATTAATCGTAGCTGAGAAAAACAAGGTTTGACGGTGACGCGGTAAATATTTAATTAAGTCTTCAATGTCTTTATAAAAACCTAAATCCAACATTAAATCCGCTTCATCCAACACCAATACTTTTATATCTCTTAATTTTAAATGACCTTGGTTTACCAAATCAAACACTCGACCTGGCGTAGCAATCACAATATCAACTCCCTGATGTAATTGTTCGATTTGTGGATCCTGATCCACACCACCATAAATACCTAAAGTTGTTACATCCGTATATTTGCCTAGTTTATCAAATACTTCGGTAATTTGTATCGCTAACTCATGAGTGGGAACCATCACAATAGCTTGTACACCACGACCTACTCCTGCTTTTGTAATTAAATGAATAATAGGAATAGCAAACGCTGCCGTTTTACCCGTTCCTGTTTGGGCAATGGCCAATACATCTTCGCCATTTAAAATATTGGGAATGGCTTTAAACTGAATATCTGTTGGTCGTTTAAAACCTAATTCTTGCAAACTTTGTTTAAGCTCAGGTATAATTTGGTATTCTTCAAACTTCATATTGCAAAGGTAACATAATTAGTTTTAAAGAATAAAAGTCTCTTACACAATTCTGTCTATATAAAATAATAATAAGTCATAGGTAGTATTATATTCTCTTATATAGCCGGAAGTATTATATTCCTTGGGATTTGCATAAGTTAAATGCTCAAAATTATTCAGTAAATGATTGAAATTTTCGGGATTCATTTTAGATAAAAACAATCTTTTGTTTCC
>JAEUTR010000554.1 GCA_016787365.1 Bacteroidia bacterium | reverse complement strand
CACTTGACCTAAAGCCGATAATTCAGTTTCCCAAGTATATGGTACTTCCAATTCATTAGTAGCAATTTTGTTGAATATCGCTTGTTGAGACTCGTCTTTAGCTTTTGGATGAACTATAAATAGAGCATCTCTTAATTTAATTTCAGCCGCACTATTATATTTAGCAAATTGATACTCATCAAATCTATTGAAGGCTTCAGATAATCCCTTTTGTATTTGTTTAGAAAGCTTGTTCAATTTTTTAACACCATTTCTATTGTTAGCTAATTGATAGTATGCTAATAATTCAGTGATCTCATCAGCACGCTTCACAACACCATTTACGGTTTTACTCACAACTGCATTACCTGAGTTAGCTTTTGCTAATTCAACAGCTAATACCATAGGAACACTTCTCATATACATTTCAGTACGAGCATACACTGCTAATTTTGCAACATACTCAGGATTGTTCTTCAACATCAACTCTTGTATTCTAGCCAAACGAGTATCGCTTTTCTCATAAAAGTTATCGCTCAATCCAGCAGTTACCACTGCAGAGTATAATTCCATTTCAGGAGTTAACTTGTAAGCTTTTGCACCTTCGTAGTTGTTTACTACATTTGCATTTCTTTTGAAGATGTTGAATTTCATGTTTTCTACTTTTTAATTGTTTAACATCGATTTTCTAAACCATTATTTTTTGTTTTTCAAATCAACGACACAAAGGTTATACTCAAGTGCGCATCCGATTTGCGCACTAAGAAACATTTTCATTTCATCGCCTCATTTTGATATAAGTTATTGAAATTCAATAAGAATAATTTAGTAGGGAGGTTGCAAAGTTTTTAATCTGTGCAAATACATTGCGTAGATTTTAAATTTTTGTATATTTATTTCAATGTATTTTACACTGGAATGATATGCCAATTAATAAATTAGCTTTAATAAGATATAAAACAATTGATAATTGTTTACAAAACCGCTTTCGTAAATGGACGTTAGAAGACTTGATGGAGGCTTGTTCTGACGCATTATACGAATACGAAGGTATTACAAATGGGGTTAGTAGAAGAACTGTACAGTTAGACATACAGAACATGCGCAGCGAAAAACTAGGGTACAATGCGCCTATTGTTGTTACTGATAAGAAGTATTACAGCTACGAAGAAAAGAATTATAGCATAACTAATACTCCTATTACTCAGCAAGATCTAGGAACATTAAACGAAGTGCTGCATGTATTGAAACAATTTAATGGCTTTGGTTATTTTCAGGAGTTAAATGGCATGGTAACTCGGCTAGAGGATAAGCTTTACAAACAACAACATAAAGGCAAATCATATATTGATTTTGAAAAGAATGAACTATTAAAAGGATTAAAACATATTGATCCTTTACACAAGGCAATTATCAACAAAAAAACAATTGAAATTACTTATCAATCCTTCAAAGCACGGTTGCCACAAATAATTGTGTTTTATCCATATTTATTGAAAGAGTATCGCAATAGATGGTTTATATTAGGCGCAAACAGAAAGGGAAAAGCAACAATGATCTTGGCCTTAGATAGGGTTGAACAATTCAAAGAATTAAATTCTGAGAAGTATCATAAAGCAGAATTTGATGTAAGTACTTACTTTAATGATGTTATTGGTGTTTCTAAAATGCCAAATCAAACGCCACAGCTAATTGTTATGAAAATTATTAAAGAACACGCTCCTTACATCATTACAAAACCGTTACACGCTTCGCAAAAAATATTAAGAGAAGATCCTGATGGGACGATCTTTTCAATTGAGGTCATTTGGAATTTTGAATTAGAACGTGAAATATTAGGTTTTGGAGAGCAAGTAAAAATTCTAAGTCCAAAAAGATTATCAGGAAAAATTCAATCAAGGATGAAGCATACCTTGGAAAAATATCGAACCGAATAAATGTGGGGATGACTCTGGGATTATTCCGGGGTGATTAAAAATTGTTTCTGATTCTTTCGCATTTTTTTCGGGATTTATCGGGGATTATTCGGGGGAAATCGGAGGAGACTCCGGGATGATTGTTTAAAGACTGATTTTCCATGGGATTACCGTAAAAGTATACGGGGGTACGAAAAAGAGTTTTATTACAATTTTTGCTCTTTCCTGACGAAATAGATATAACAAAAAAATAACGAGTGTTGAACCACAAAAATAAATTCGGTGTTCTCGTATATATAGGGACTTGTGCAGAATTTGGCAGAAATAAAATGGGGGATATCAAACTTTCGTTTAACATCCCCCACTTCGTGGTACCTCCAGGAATCGAACCAGGGACACACAGATTTTCAGTCTGTTGCTCTACCGACTGAGCTAAGGTACCAACGTATTCGGGCTGCAAATTTAAGAGAATTATTTATATTCCAAAAGAAATATTAAAAAATCTTAAATAGATTTAAAGATATGTGCTATTTAGTTACTTTTATAAACATTGAATTTAATTATAGACATAGGTAATACACGCATTAAAGCAGCATTGTTTAAGAATAATCACTTAATTGAAAATAGAGTGTATAACCAAATTAATGAGATTTTATCCGATATTCCATTTATTTCCAAAGCAAAACAAGCTATTATTGGATCGGTTGTGGATGGATTGGATAGTTTTTATACCAATTTAAACACTATAGTGCCAACCGTTATTTATACTTCAAATACAAAAATTCCAATAACTAACCTTTACCAAACAGCCAGTACATTAGGATCTGACAGACTATGCGCTTCTGTTGGTGGCTATTATTTGTATCCGAATTCAAATGTATTAGTAGTTGATGCCGGAACATGTATTAAATATAATTTCACAAATTCAAAAAACGAATATTTAGGCGGTGGAATTTCTCCCGGAATTCAAATGAAATTTAAAGCGC
>JAEUTR010000669.1 GCA_016787365.1 Bacteroidia bacterium | reverse complement strand
ACGTCATTATTGTTTGCAGCATTCCAATCACAAGTTGTACCACCTTGAAATGTCCCAAATACGGACCCGCCTGGTCCTTGCCAACCCGGCATGTTTGTACTTGAAGATTTGCCATTTGTTGCTGCGCAAATTGGTGTTCCGTTCCAATTTATAGCTGTAACACAATTATCTCCATTAGGTGTTTGATCGGTAGAAGTAATATCTCCAAATACAATAGAGGCAGAGGTTAAACATGGGGCAGTCGTAGCTGTTTCACTGAAATATAATGTCCAAATACCGTTTGGGTTTTCGCCATTAAACCCTGTAGCTAGATTTCCTGTGGTTGAAAATATTCCATATCTGCTATCTTGATCATTAGCTGCTGGAACTGTAGAAGGAAATGCAGAGTAGTCGGGGATTTTATTTAAACAAGTTGTATTATTTCTAAATGTGTAATCAATTTTATTTAATGGTGCTACATTAAAATTTGTAGTGGTTCCTAATTGTGTTGCAACTTGTAAACATGTTCCAGATGGAGATTTAATATAGCAAGAAAGGGCATTTAGGTTACCTCCACATGATGCGTCTAATCGAAAATTAATTTCTGCCAATTGATTTGCGGCAGTATTTAATGTTCCAACTCCTGAAACAGAAAAAGTAAAAGCTTTAGTTCCAGGGGATGCACAGGAAGCGTAGTTTGTCCCTGCATCTAAATCTATTGGAAGAGATGTTGTGGTGGAAAATGTGGCAATGATTTGCGCATTTGATTTAGTGAAAAATAATAGGAGTAGAAAAATTAGATAGAATTTGTTTTTTGATTTTATAACGTTTTCTTTTTTCATAGTAATTATATGTTTTGTAAATTAATTATGGCTAAAATGTATATTAAAGATCAATGTATAGTTATAATTGAAAGACTTATCAATATTGAAAAGTTATAAATAAAATACCTATGTAAAAACGTATTTTTTTACATTTGTCCTATTAGTTATTTATTATATATGCTTTTCTTACTTCTTTTGGTATAGAAATATTGCAGAATTTGTATATCTAATGGTTATCTCCATTCCGCCTTTAAATGAACTGGCAGTTTTTAATTGAGAAATGTTTACGTCATAGCTCACCCCAATAGCATAGGCTTTATATTCTAGTAATAAAGATGTAATCATCGCATCTTGATTTCTATAATAAACTCCCAAACCAATAGATGAACGACGATTGTATCCTGTATATTTGGAATCTATACTTAAAAAATACCTGAATAAAGAACCAGCTAAAACTTCTACATTTTTACCTTGAAGCTGAGCTAAAAAACTAGGCTCTAGACCAAATCTTTTTTCGTCTGATGCTAGTGCAAAATTTCCATGAAGGTTATACTTCATATCTAGTCGGTCTCCTGACCCTCTCAGAAAACTTTGATTTGGTCGTGTAATATGATAAATAGAGAAGCCTAAATTAGCATATGTTTGACTATTTGCTGTAAATGTGCTTCCGTTTTTTCCATAACACCAAGCTATTCCTGCTGCCAAATCTGGATAAAAAATATTTTGTCCATTGTATGATTCTGAACTAGGTGTTGAAGGATCATATATAGTGCCGTTATATTGACTAGGAAATAATAGTTGAGAGTAATCAATTTTTTTTTGAGTTATACTTCCCTGAACCCCAAAAGATAATTTATTTACATCATTCAATTTTACAAAAGTGGCTAGTGATAAATTAAAATTAGTAGTTGTTAATTTTCCATCACCAGCCTTATCATTATAAAATGAAATGCCAGCAGAACCTTTATTTACGGATCTTTTATATATTTTTTGTCTAAATTTATCTGCTTGTTCCCAATTACTCGGTTTAAATTTTGCATCAATCGATGCGCCATATGTTGTATACGGAGTAGTAACACTTTTCCATTGACTTTTGTATACAACAGAAGCTCTCATGG
>JAEUTR010000459.1 GCA_016787365.1 Bacteroidia bacterium | reverse complement strand
ATACTTGTGGGCAAACAAAGTATATAAAAAATTCAATTTTAGTTTCTTGTTTTTAAATAATGGAATGGCTTATACAAAGGTTGATGCAACTACTTTGAAAAAAGATTCTATTACACTTTATTCTCAAACTATTGGTTTAAGAACTGAATATAAGGGTGATAAGTTAAACGGGTTAATTTATGGCTATTATCAAATGGGAAAAGATAATGCTAATAAAGAATTAAGCGCATTTGATGTTTGTGCAGAAATAGGATATAAGCCTATTAAGGGTCTTCAATTATCATTAGGCACTGAGTTAATGTCTGGCACAAGCCAAACAGATACCGCTAATAAAGTTAATCACTCTTTTAATCCATTATATGGTACAAATCATCGTTTTAATGGTTATATGGATTATTTCTATGTTGGAAATCATATCAATACAGTTGGTTTAATGGATGGATATTTAAAAGTACACTATACGTATAAAAAAATATTAGTAGGATTAAATGGTCATTACTTTAATGCAGCGACTGATATAAGAGATAAACGTAAAGGTGTTACTGACAAACTAGCTTCGAATCATTTAGGTGGAGAAGTTGATTTCACAATGAGTTATAATTATACAGATGGCGTATCAATTCAAGGAGGATATTCGCAATTTTTTGGAACAACAGGCTTGCAAATGTTAAGAGGTACTTCATCATTAACACCCACTAGTAACTGGGCATATATTATGGTTATAATAAGACCAGGAACGGTTAAATGGCCTAAAGTAGGTTTAAAGATGTAATTAAATAAGTTCAACCAATTAAATTTATATTATGAAAAAAATCACAAAAACAGCAATGGTAGTTGCTTCTACCTTGTTCTTGTCATGTATTATTACAAGTTGTAATAATAACGAAGCGCCAACGAAAGAAAATAGTGAAACTATCTCCGAAAAAATGGAAGGAGAAGAAGTTGCAGTATTAACTGATGCTCCTAATGTGCCACCACCAATAACAAGAAGACATCCTACAAAAATGATTGTTAATCTTGAAGTAATTGAAAAGGAAATGGAAATGATGGATGGAGTTAAATATAATTTTTGGACTTTTGGAGGAAGTGTTCCAGGGAAATTCATCAGAGTAAGGGAAGGTGATTTCGTAGAATTTCATTTAAAGAATAATGCCAGTAGTAAACTTCCTCATAATATCGATTTACATGCAGTTTCTGGACAAGGTGGTGGGGCCGCAGCTACAATGACTTCGCCAGGGCACGAAACGCAGTTTTCGTTTACAGCACTAAACTCTGGGCTATATATTTATCACTGCGCTACAGCTCCAGTAGGTATGCATATTGCAAACGGAATGTACGGTATGATATTAGTTGAGCCTAAAGAAGGATTGCCTAAAGTTGATAAGGAATTTTATGTTTGTCAAGGAGATTTTTATACAAAAGGTTCATATGGAGAAGCAGGTACCCAACAATTTAATATGGAAAAAGCTTTAAAAGAAGAGCCTGATTATGTTGTCTTTAATGGTAAAGTGGGGTCTTTAACTGGAGAAAAAGCACTTAAAGCAAAAGTAGGGGAAACTGTTCGTTTATTTGTAGGTAATGGTGGCCCAAATTTAGTTTCTAGTTTCCATGTTATCGGAGATATTTTTGATAATGTATATCCTGAAGGAGGCACTACGTTAAACCATAATGTGCAAACAACATTAGTTCCTGCTGGAGGGTCAGCAATTACTGAATTTAAATGTGATGTTCCTGCAACTTTAATTTTAGTAGATCACTCTATCTTTAGAACATTTAATAAAGGATCTTTAGGTATGTTGAAAGTTGAAGGTAATGAGAATAAATCTATCTATTCTGGACAGCAAGATGATAGAATTTACCAAGGTGAAGGCGGAGCGGTGCAAACAATGCCTGAAGATGCTTCTGCTAACGTTCCTTCAAAACCTTTGACCAAAGAAGAGAAAATAGCTCAAGGCAAAAATATATTTGAAAGTACCTGCCAAGCTTGTCATCAATCTGATGGAAAAGGTATACCAAAAGCTTTTCCGCCTTTAGCATCATCTGATTATTTTAAATCTGATAAAAATAAAGCTATTAATGCTGTTTTACATGGATTATCTGGAAAAGTAACAGTTAATGGTCAAATGTTTGACGGTGTTATGCCTAAACAAACTTTAAGTGATGGACAAATAGCTTCCGTTATTACTTATGTTTTAAATAGTTTTGGAAATAAAGGTGGAGATGTTACACCTGCTGATGTAAAAAAATTAAGATAATAATGAAATTGAAACATTTGATATTAATATTAATCTGTATTTCATTTAAAACAATCTTTTCACAAGGGAAAGATGAGTTTAAAGGAATGGCTCTTATAAAGGGGGGTGAATACCTCCCTTTATATTCATCAGATAGTCAGAAGGTTTTTGTTAAACCATTTTATATGGATATTTATCCTATAACAAATGTTGATTATTTAGCATTTATTAAAAGTAATAGTACATGGGCTAAAAGTAAAATAAAAAGATTATTTGCTGATTCATTGTATTTAAAACATTGGGTATCTGATACTGTATTTAATATAAATATATCGAAAAGCCCAGTCGTGAATGTTTCTTGGTTTGCAGCAAAAAAATATTGTGAATGTCAAGGAAAAAGATTACCAACTAATGCAGAATGGGAGAT
>JAEUTR010000444.1 GCA_016787365.1 Bacteroidia bacterium | reverse complement strand
TCTGATTTGCACGAAGCGCAATTAAATACCAAACTTTTAGCGCCGTTAGGTATTACAAAAGATTTTAGTTTGGAAGAATTAGTTTCTGCATATGGTTTTACAAAAGTTCCTACATTAGAAAAAATACATTTAGATTTAATTGATAAAACTAAAACAACTATTATACTTCATCCAAAATCTAAAGGAAGTGCGCGTGAATGGGGCTTGGATAATTTTTCTAATCTCATAACACAACTCGATAAAACAAAATATCAGATTTTTATTAGCGGTACTGAACAAGAAGGTGAATTAGTAAAAGAATTGATTGTTAAGCATGCTGAATTAATAAACTTAACGGGCAAATTATCTTTACAACAGTTCATCGCTTTTATTAATCAATGTGATGTACTAATAGCAGCAAGTACAGGTCCTTTGCATATTGCAGCAGCATTGGGCAAAAAAGCCATTGGCTTATTTGCTCCCATGCGTCCTATTCATCCCGGCAGATGGAAACCAATAGGTGAACAAGCAAATTACTTAGTATTAAATAAAGATTGTAGCGATTGCCGAAAAACAATGAATTGCCATTGCATTCGAGAAATAAAAATATTGGAAGTAATTAAATTGATAGAAAAACAATGAGTAGTTTACAAAATAAAGTCATTTGGATTACAGGAGCTTCTTCAGGAATTGGTGAAGCTTTGGTATATGAATGTGCTAAGCATAATGCAAAAATTATTTTATCGGCTCGTAGAGAAAGTGAATTAATACGTGTTTCAAAAACTGCTAATTTAAATGCATCTGATTTTTTTATATTACCTTTTGATTTATCCGACACTACAAATGCCAAAGAATTAACACAACAAGTTATTTCAAAATTTGGTCGAATTGATATTTTAATAAATAATGGTGGACAAAGTCAACGTGCCGAAGCTATTGAAACCTCAACAGAAACAGAAAGAACACTTTTTGAAATAAACTATTTTAGTGCGGTTAATTTATCCAAAGCAGTTTTACCATTTATGTTAAAAAATAAAAGCGGTAAAATTGTAGTGATTAGTAGCATTGCTGGTAAGTTTGGTTTTTATTTGCGTTCATCCTACTCCGCTGCTAAACATGCTTTACATGGTTACTTTGAAAGTTTACGTTTAGAGGTAGAGAAAAAAGGCGTGAGTGTATTATTAGTTTGCCCGGGTAAAGTAAAAACAAACGTGTCTTTAAACGCCATTTCTTCATCAGGCGACTCTCATAATAAAATGGATGAAAGTCACGAACATGCCATGAGTGCTCAGGAATGTGCGCAACAAATCATTACCGGTATTTTAAATGAGAAAGAAGAAATTTTAATTGGCGGCAAAGAATTATTAGCTGTAAAAATCAAACGATTTTTACCGAAATTATTTGGAAAGATAATTAGAAAACAAAGTCCTTATTAAGATTATACAGTCTTAATTATTTAAAGTTCTAAACTCTTCTTTTAAATACAATAAACAAGTATTACAAATACAATCAGTATACTGCTTAGCGATATAAGCTATTTCTTCTGCAGTT
>JAEUTR010000433.1 GCA_016787365.1 Bacteroidia bacterium | reverse complement strand
TGCAGCACGGGAGCATGAGGAGGCGACGACGAGTGCGGGTGCAAACTATGTTGCCAGTGTAGCGAAATAAATAAAGCATTTATACCTTAATTTATGCCACACGACGGACAACACAAGGATAATGGGTATGTTTATTTTTTAGCATGGTGTGTGTAGGCAAAAAATAAGCGCCCATTGAACGCAGCCCGAACGACAATGCAGGCGAGGCAGCCGCATTGTGAGAAGCGACTGAAATGAACGAAGCGAAATGAAACCCAGCGCAACGGATGAAATGGGGTGAAGAGAATGATGTGGCTTTGAACAATGAAGTAGGCTGACGTGACACAAGCCCGTGACTAAAACAACAAACATGATAAATTTGCTTTAGCAACCTTTAGCAAAACAGCGATTGCGTGGTGCCTTGAAAAGATAACACTAAAGCAATGACTGTTTTGGGTTGACATGTTTTGTTGTTGGGAGCAGGCTAAGGAACGCCTTTTCTAAAATAAATCAATAAAATAGTACTATCAGAGTAAATGAATATACGCAGGAGAAACAATTACATAACATGTACTTTAATGAAAATTCGCAATTTATTTACCTAGGAATGTTCAGTGAAGCGATTAATAAATAAACACTAGCGAATATTCATTTGACACGAGGAACAGTAAATAGTAAGTAAGTTTGTTGCGAAAAATGTATAGAATTAGTTACATGAAGAGATTTAAAGAAATAAATGCAGCCGCATTTATAACATCAGTAATACTATTGACATTGGCGGTAGTTGGCCTATTTGTAACAGTACTCTTGGTATTGAATTAAGGTTACTGAATTATAGTGCGTGAATGATTTTTAAGAACTCATCTTTTTTGCGAGATGAAATGGGTACTTGGGCTTTGTCTTTCATAATTGCCATGCCACCGTCTTTTTTTACGAAGTAGTCAAAATAATCTAAATTGATAAGGTGGGATTGATGAGTTCTATAAAAGCCGCAAGGGGTTAATAGGTCATCGTATTCTTTTAAGGTAATTGAGACAACGATTTTTTTATTGCCGGTAAGGTAGAAGGAAGTGTAGTTTTTGTCGGATTCGCAGCGGATGATGTCGTGTACATTGACGGAATGAATTTGCTCGGCAGTTTTAAGAACTATTTTTTTAGGATGTGATTTATCTGCACTTATGTTTTCGAACATGTGACGCACTCTATCGGAAATTTGTTCTTTTTCGATAGTTACTGAAGCTCTTTGCACGGCATCAATTAACTCATCTGTATCGATAGGTTTAAGCAAATAATTGATTGCGTTGAATTTAAAGGCTCTTAGTGCATATTCATCGAAGGCTGTAACGAAAATGATTTTAAAATCGATTGTTACTAATTTTGAAAGTAAATCAAACGAGGTAGCATTCCCCAATTTCACATCTAGGAAAACGAGTTCCGGGTTTAAGTTTGTTATTTGTTCTATTCCATCATCAATACCTTCTGCTTCTCCAACTACCAAAACAGAGGGACAGAATTCGTTGAGCAAGTGTTTTAACGATTCTCTGAGGGATTTGTAATCATCGATTATGAGGGTTCTGATTTGCATAGGAGTGGTATTAAAAATTATTGAATGAAGATTTAAAAGGTATTTCAAAGCTTGCCTTTGTGCCTGATATTTCGCCTTGAGCATTTACAATGTCAGTGATGCTAATAGCGATTTTATTTTTGCGACTTGTATTATTTAAACGCTCTTGCGTAATGGTAATGGCCAAAGATTCGTATTCGGGTATATTATTCGTTTTCGATTCTATTGAGGTTGTATAGCCAATGCCATTATCCATGATTTCAAAAATTAAAGCTTTGTTAAGCATTTTGAATGATAAGGTAATTAAGCCTTTTTGTGAATGTTTAGCAATGCCATGTTTGAGTGCGTTTTCGATAAAGGGTTGTGCTAACATAGGAGGTATTTGAATATCATCTGTATTTATGTTTTCATCAATTACAATATTGAATTCAAAACCCTTTTCGAGTACCAGCTTTTGTAATTCTAAATAATTTGTTAGTGTTTTAATTTCGGTATTTAGAGATACAAAATCAGTTCGGCTGTTATTAAGTACATTGCGCAGGAGTTTAGAGAATTTGATCAGATAATCACTTGCTTCCTTTGTTTTATTACGTAAAATGAAGGAGTGTATCATAGCTAATGAATTATAGATGAAGTGAGGATTCATTTGTGTACGAAGTATTTTTTGCTCTAGCATTAATGTTTGCTTTTGTGCGAAAATACTTTTACGAGTAAAGTATAGAAATATTAAGGCTGATATTAAAAGGAAGATAATGGAAGTAGAAAACAATGCAATAATGAGATTTCGTTTTTTTTGAGAATCAAGCTTTGCTTTATAATCCTTTTGAAGTTGAACAGCTTTTTGAAGTTTGATTTTTTGCTCGTATTCATTCTGAATAATGGATTTCGTCATTTCTCTGACCTTTTCAGTGTCCATTATTTTATCTCTTAAATTAATTGACTTCTTATAATGAATAAGTGCAAGCGTGCCTTCATTCATGTTTTCATAAATTTCACTGAGGGTTAATTCGGAAGTGCTTTCCATTCTTAATGATTGGGTGTGCTTTGAATAAACAAGTGCGGAGTCTGCAAATTGCAGGGCTTTTTGATAGTTTCCCATTTTATTATAAATATCAGCGATTGTGTTGTTACAATTGGCAATAATGTTTTTTGCATCAATGGATTTTGATATCGTTAAGGAAGAGTTAAGTGACTTTAAGGCTTCTGTGTATTTCTTTAAATAGATATAGCAGATTCCTA
>JAEUTR010000359.1 GCA_016787365.1 Bacteroidia bacterium | reverse complement strand
AGTAATTTTAAGTTTTATTTCAGATGTTGTCATAGTTATTATAGTTTGTTCTGTTTCATATTACTCATCATTTTATCAGTCGATAAACTTGGCAAAATAATAAATTTGAGCAATTTGTATATTTTATTGTAAAACTCAAATTTAGTTAAAATATTTGCTTTGTAAACTTAAAATTAAGCCATAATTAAGATACATTTGCACTATGATTGAATATCCAAAATTAACCCTGCATAATGGCAAAGAGTTGCCCGTACTTCGTTTTCATCCATGGATTTTTTCCGGAGCAATAAAAACTCAGGATTCTAACATTACCGATGGAGATGTGGTAGAAGTGTATTCTGCAAAACAGCAATTTTTAGGGATGGCTCAGTACCAAAAGGGAAGCATTACCGGACGCATTATCTCTTTTAGTAAACAACAGGTTAATATTGATTTTTGGATTAAAAAAATAGAGAAAGCTTTTTTATACCGGCAGTTTTTAAACTTAGCCAATAATCCTCATACAAATGTATACCGTTTAATATTCGGAGAAGGTGATGGTTGTCCTGGATTAATAATGGATTTTTATAACGGACATGTCGTTTTTCAGGCACATAGTATTGGCATGCATAAATGCAGAGTTGATATTACAGAAGCGTTGAAAAAAGTATATGGCTCCAATTTAAAAAGTGTTTACGATAAAAGCTCGGAAACATTGCCAAATAACTATTCAGCAGGATTAGCAAATGAATTTTTATATGGTTCTTGCAATGAAGAATTAGTAGTAGTTGAAAATGATGTGAAATTTTATATTGATTTTATCAATGGACAAAAAACAGGATTCTTTATTGACCAACGTGAAAACAGAGAATTACTAGGCAATTATAGTAAAGGAAAACGTGTACTAAATACTTTTTCTTACACAGGTGGTTTTTCGATGTATGCAGCAAAAAACGAATGCGAGATTATTCACTCCGTTGATTCAAGCGTTAAAGCCATCGACTTGTGTAACAAAAATGCTGTTTTAAATAATGTCACAAATCATGAAGGTTTTGCGGTAGATACTTTTGATTACCTGAAAGATCATGGTAAAAATTACGATATCATTATTTTAGATCCACCTGCTTTTGCTAAAAGTCGGGATGTGTCTCATAATGCCGTTATTGGTTACAAACGTTTAAACCAAATGGCTTTACAAAACATAAAAAAAGGTGGCATTTTATTTACATTTTCCTGCTCAGGTGTAATTGATAAAAAATTATTTTACAATACAGTCACTGCTGCTGCCATTGAGTCTCGCCGACACATGAAGTTATTACATACTCTATCTCAGCCGGCAGATCATACAATTACTCCAAATTTTCCAGAAGGAGAATATTTAAAGGGATTAGCATTTTATGTGGAGTAATATCCATGTATGAAAAAATTACCTTCTATATTTTACTATTAGAATTGCTCAATGATTTAATCTAAACACCCATCCATTTACTTTATCAGTTAATTATCTGGATTTGCAAAAAAAGTATGACAACGGCTTTCAGGTAGCATTGGGAATTGCTTTATAAACTAATTATTGAATAATTAAACCGCCTTTAATTTTCTTTTACCACTCATCGTAATAGTCTTAATTTAGTGAAATTTATTAAGTAAATTCGTACATCAAATTATATCATGACACCAATATTAGAAGTAAAAAACATCCATAAAAACTATGCAAATCACGTTGCATTAAAAGATGTGAGTTTGGTAGTTGAACCTCAAAAAATATTTGGTTTACTAGGACCAAATGGAGCGGGTAAAACATCATTAATCCGAATCATTAATCAAATTACCGGTCCTGATAGAGGAGAAGTTTTATTTAACGGAGAACATTTAGCTCCAAAACATGTTGATTTTATTGGCTATTTACCCGAAGAACGAGGACTTTATAAAAAAATGTCGGTTGGAGAGCAAGTAATGTATTTAGCTCAGTTAAAAGGTTTGAAAAAAGCAGACGCTAAAGCAAAATTACAACAATGGTTCAAAAAATTTGAAATCGAGAACTGGTGGGACAAAAAAATTGAAGAATTAAGTAAAGGAATGCAGCAAAAAGTACAATTTATTGTCACCGTTTTACATGAACCAAAATTACTAATACTAGATGAACCATTTAGTGGTTTTGACCCTATCAACGCTCAATTAATTAAAAATGAAATTTTAGAATTAAGAGATAAAGGAGCTACAATCATTTTTTCTACCCATAATATGGGAAGTGTAGAGGAATTATGTGATAACATTGCCTTAATTAATAAAGCAGAAAAAATATTGGATGGGTCAGTAAAAGACATCCGAAAAAATTATAAAAGCAATACCTATCACATTACCTTTAAAGGAAATTTATTGGGCTTTACGAATGCACTATGGGCAGGAGCAGAATTATTAAATAAAAAATCTGATGAAGATGTGCATTCGGTTACTGTAAAAATGTTGCGTCAAAATAAACCAAACGATTTATTGCAAGCCGTGTTAAATAATGCTGAAATTTTATCATTTCAGGAAATTGTTCCTTCCATGAATGATATTTTTATTTCTGTAGTAGAAAACAAAACAACACTAAATACTCAAAGTGCTTTTACAGAGTAACCTTATTTAAATTCATAACATTACATATCATAAAATGAATAAATTATTATTAATTATACAACGCGAATATTTTTCGAGAGTAAAGAAAAAATCATTCTTACTAATGACCATTTTAGGTCCTTTGTTAATGGCAGGAGTTATGATTGTTCCTGTTTGGTTGGCAATGCGAGACAAAACTGATCATCAGATTTTGGTATTGGATCATAGTGGTTTATTTATTGATAAATTACCAAATACAAAACAAATCAAATTCACTTACGGAGCTGAATCTATTCAATCTGCCAAGGCAAAACTTAAAGATGGTCCCTTTGATTTAATTATGGAAATAAAAGGAGATGCCTTAAATGATAATAAAACAACTCCTATTTTGTATTATAAAAAGCAACCTGGTATCAGTACAGAACAATATATTTCCAACGCTATGGAAAACATACTGTTCGATTATCGCCTACAAGGCGATAGTATTGATATTACTAAAATAGATAAAGCTCGTCGTCCTGTAGAAATTTTAACCTTAAAAGTAACCGAAGATGGGAAAGATGAAAAAACCAATACAGGAATAAATATGGCAATTGGTTTTGGTTGCGCTGTGGCTATCTATTTTATGATATTCTTATATGGTTCTCAAGTAATGCGAGGTGTGATTGAGGAAAAAACAAATCGTATTGTAGAAGTGATAGTATCTTCCGTAAAGCCATTTCAACTCATGTTAGGCAAAATTATTGGTGTAGCATTGGTTGGATTAACTCAATTTATTTTATGGATTGTGCTAACACTGATTATTAGCACCACTGTAAATACTATTTTATTTAAAGATCAGATTGCTGATACCATGAAACGGAATTCGCAAATGGAAAAAGTGATGAAAAATGATTTAACGGCAGGAGTTGATAAAATGGAAAAAGTAAATTCTCCTAACGAAGTAATTGAATTAATTAATAATGTCAATAATATCAATATCAGTAAAGTATTAATATGTTTTGCATTTTACTTTTTGTTTGGCTATTTATTATATGCAGCCCTGTTTGCAGCTATCGGTTCGGCAGTAGACAGTGAAGCTGATACCCAACAGTTTATTTTACCGGTAACTATTCCGCTCATTGCCAGTTTTATTATTGCACAAAGTATTGTTACTGATCCTGACAGTTCCATGGCTCAATTCTTTTCCATTTTTCCTCTCACATCACCTATTGTTATGATGGTTCGATTACCATTTGATGTTCCTATATGGGAACTGGCATTATCAATGTTTATGCTAGTGGTGGGATTTTTATTCTTTACATGGATAGCAGGAAAAATATACAGAACGGGTATCTTAATGTATGGTAAAAAAACCACGTGGAAAGAACTGGGAAAATGGATGTTTTATAAGGGATAATAAGGTATACCGAACTTGGTTCAGTATCTCATATTAGAATCTTGATTCGCAGCTGTTAGACAGGCTTATATTTTAGGTATTATTTAACAATAAATATTTTCGATAAACACCCAATTTTACCCAACCAAAAACTTTGGTATTCATTCAAATTTACTATATTCGTGGTAATATATTATGCAAAAAGAGGTATTACTGGAAGTAAAAAATTTAGTTACTGAATTTAAATCAGATGGTGAATTTGTGAAAGCAGTAAACGATGTATCGTTTACACTTCATAAAGGTGAAACCATTGGTATTGTTGGAGAAAGCGGTTCCGGTAAATCAGTTACCTCTTTATCAATCATGCAGTTAATTCCCAATCCTCCGGGCCGTGTGTTTGGCGGTGAAATGCTTTATCATTCAAAAAATAAAGGCGTCGTTAATCTTCGTAATTTACCTGCCGAAGAAATGCGTTCATTTCGTGGAAATGAAATTGCGATGATTTTTCAGGAACCCATGACCAGTTTAAATCCTGTTTACACCTGTGGTAATCAGGTTATGGAAGTTATTTTATTGCATCAAAAAGTTTCTAAAAAAGAAGCTAAAAAGAAAACTCTAAAATTATTCGAACAGGTTCAACTACCAGATCCTGAACGTATATTTAATGTATATCCTCATCAAATTTCAGGCGGACAAAAACAACGAGTAATGATTGCCATGGCAATGAGTTGTAATCCGCGTGTATTAATAGCCGATGAACCCACAACTGCCTTAGACGTTACTGTACAAAAAACTATTTTAGATTTAATGTTGCAGTTACAACGCGAACATGATATGGGTATTATGTTTATTACACATGATTTGGGTGTAATTGCAGAGCTTGCTGATAAAGTAATGGTAATGTATAAAGGAAAGGTTGTAGAACAAGGTCCTGTTTTGGAGATATTCAGTAACCCTCAGCATCCCTATACAAAAAGTTTATTAGCATGTCGTCCACCTTTAGATAAACGTTTAATGCGCTTACCAGTATCTGCTGATTTTATGAGTACTGATAACGAAGGTAATATGCTTGAAATTCCTAAAACAGTAAGTGAGGCCATCAACAGCGTTATTATTACCAAAGAACAAAGAATAGCTGAACATAAAGAATTATATGAACGTTCTAAGATATTAGAAATTCAGAATATTAAAACCTATTTCCCTAAAACAAAAACTTTTTTCGGAAAAACCATCGACTATGTGAAAGCAGTAGATGATGTTACTCTGGATGTATATGAAGGCGAAACGTTAGGATTAGTTGGAGAAAGTGGTTGCGGGAAAACAACATTAGGTCGTACTATTTTAAGGTTAAACGAACCTACTGAAGGTAAAATATTTTTTCAAAGAAATGATTTATTACGTCTGAAACCGGACGATATGAGACAACTGAGAAAAGACATGCAAATTATTTTTCAGGACCCCTACTCTTCATTAAATCCCCGTATTACTATTGGCGAAGCATTGATGGAACCTATGCAGGTTCATAATATTTTGTCTAATAATAATCAACGCAAAGAAAAAGTGTATGAGCTGCTTAATAAAGTAGGTCTTACCGAAAAACAATACAACCGTTATCCTCATGAGTTTAGTGGCGGACAACGTCAACGTGTATGTATTGCAAGAGCATTGGCATTAAATCCAAAATTTATTATTTGTGATGAAAGTGTAAGTGCTTTGGATGTATCTGTTCAGGCTCAGGTTTTAAATTTATTAAATGATTTAAAACGAGAATT
>JAEUTR010000329.1 GCA_016787365.1 Bacteroidia bacterium | reverse complement strand
AAGAATATAAAAATTCATACACTCATCAATTCCGTTAATCCTTTGTCATGGATTAAGACAGCTCGATTTATTAAAAAGCAAAAACCCGATTTTATTGTATTTCGTTTTTGGATTCCGTTTATGGGACCGGCATTAGGAAGTATTACTCGTCTGATTCGTAAAAGTGGTGTAAAAGTGTTAGCTATCACAGATAATGTAATTCCACATGAAAAAAGAACCGGAGATGCTGCTTTTGCAAAATATTTTATTAATGCTTGCGATGGCTTTATAACAATGAGTAAAGCCGTGATGGGTGACTTGGAAAAGTTTACAAATACAACGCATAAAAAATATTTATTACATCCATTGTATACCTCCTTTGGCGAAAAACTGAATAAACAGGATGCACGAATAGCTTTGGGTTTACCAAAAGACAAACAAATTGTATTGTTTTTTGGATTGATTAGAAAGTACAAAGGATTAGATATGTTGTTGGATGCTATGAAGGAATTGAAATCTAATCCTAATATTGTTTTAGTTATAGCAGGAGAATTTTATGAGGACAAACAACCTTATTTAGATTTGATTGAAAAATATCAGATTCAAAGTCAGGTGATTTTACACGCTAAGTTTATTGCTAACGAAGATGTGAAATTATATTTTTCGGCTACCGATTTAGTGGCTTTGCCTTATAGAAGTGCCACGCAAAGTGGTGTCACGCAAGTGTCATTCCATTTTGAAGTGCCTACACTTGTTACAAACGTTGGTGGATTGGGAGAAATTATTCCTGATAAAGTAGCGGGTTATGTTGTTGAATCAAATGGAAAAGCAATAGCTGAAGGAATAAAAGATTATTTTGAAAACAACAGAATGCATGCTTTTACAGAAGGGATGATAAAGGAAAAGCAAAAATACGATTGGAAAATTTTTGTAGATGAAGTCTATAGTTTGTATCAATCAATCAAAAAATAAAAATAGTTAATCATAAAAAAGCCCTATTTATATACTAAATAGGGCTTTTTTATTTTAAATCAATTCATTAATCAATAATTATTTTTTTAACTACTTTTTTAGTATTATAATTTAATTGCAAAAAATATACACCTGCCGGAATATCATTTTTCAAATCGAAAATTAAAGTGCTAACACCTGCATTAAATTCTTTGTTTACCATAAGAGATTCAACCTCTTGTCCACAAATAGAATACAATTTAGCAGTTATGTTTCCACTTTCTGATGAATTAAACTTAATCGAAAATTTGTCTTTTGCAGGATTAGGAAACACACTGATATTTCCAATGACATCATTCTGTTCCTTAATACCAACAGTACTTACAATAATTTGACCTTTCATTCCCATACTGGCATGGTTTTGACAAACATAATAAATATCAGTTGCTGTACTAATAGTAAAAGTATGGTTGCTGTTTTTAACACCAAATCCGGTACTTAATGATGTTGTGCCACTGGCATTCCATGTAGTTTGACTTACTTCAACTAAAGGATGATTTGGGTTTGCAGCAATTGTTACAACATCACCTACAGTAACCGTTAAGGTTGCTGGTGAATATGAGAAGCCACTAATTGTAACAGTGTATGAAGTTGCTTTCATACAAACGGTTATAATAGTTAATAAAAAAATAGAGTAGATTTTTTTCATAGTTTATATTTTATGGGTTTATAATATACTAAAGGTAATCAATTTAAGCGTTGTATTTTTCTATTTAACAATTTTGATTGAGGATACTTATTTTGAGTTATAGTAATCTAAAGCTATATTTGAAATCTAAATATATATGAAATGATAATTAGAAGTAAAGCGCCATTAAGAATAGGTTTAGCCGGTGGTGGCACAGATGTATCGCCCTATAGCGATATTTTTGGAGGCGCCATTTTAAATGCAACTATTGATTTGTATGCTTATGCAAGTTTAGAGCCATTAGATAATAGTAAGATTGAGTTTTGCATTGACGGAACAGATAAGAGCTTAATCGTAAAATCAGAAAAAGAATTACAATTAGCGGAAGGCTTTGAATTATTTATTGGTGTTTACAATCGTATTATTAAGCAATTTGATCTAAATCCATTATCATTTCGTTTAACGTCTTATATTGAAGCTCCTCAAGGATCAGGTTTGGGAACTTCGTCTACTATTGTTGTTTCGTTAATAGGTGCTTTTGTTGAATGGCTAAAATTGCCATTGGGTAAATATGATATTGCACGTTTAGCATACGAAGTTGAAAGAATTGATTTAGGAATGAGTGGTGGTAAACAGGATCAATATGCCGCAACTTTTGGTGGGATTAATTTTATGGAATTTTTAGCAGATGACAATGTTATTGTTAATCCTTTACAATTAAAAGATGAGGTACTTTATGAATTAGAATTTAATTTATTGTTATACTTTACTGCAACACAGCGCTTATCAGCTACTATTATTAATGAGCAGGTTAAAAATGTAAAAGAAAATAATTCTAAATCGGTGGAAGCCATGCATCATTTAAAAGAGCAGGCTCAGCAAATGAAAGATAGCTTGTTACGCGGAGACTTAAATAAAATAGGTGAAATTTTACATTTCGGTTGGACTAACAAAAAACAAATTGCTCATTCCATCAGCAATGATTTAATTGATAATGTATATACAACTGCCATAAACACCGGCGCAACGGGAGGTAAAATATCTGGTGCAGGTGGCGGAGGCTTTATGTTTTTTTATTGTCCTAGTGTTACCAAAGTAAAAGTGGCTAGAGCTATTGAAGGCTTAGGCGGTAGAGTACAATCTTTTAAATTCACTCAACAAGGTTTAACAACTTGGACAAGTATTTAGTAGTTTTTTACTCAGATAAATGCCATTAAAAGCAATACCTGTCAGGACTATCAAACCTGACAGGTACGCTAATTATCGGGGAATACATGAATGTGTTTGTTGTTTAATAAGACCCCGATAAGCTCATTTTGCTATTGCTTTTCGTTTAGTACAACATATAATTCTATTTGAGAAAGGCTTGATAGTATATTGTAGTTGGATTGCTGCATAATCTTGCTATTGATTATTTTTTCAACGGTATTAGGAATCCTACTATTGTTATCACATAATGAATTATACTTATTGATTAGTTCATTCAATTGTATTATCATTTTTTCGCCTTCTCTCCCGTCTTTAAACTCGTCCTTAAGTCCCGATTCTTCTATCCACATATTATTGTTTTCGAAATCCGCAGGAATACTTTTTTGACCTAATTCATCAAAGATGATCATCTCCTTTATTTTAACACATGTCTCTTCTATGCCTTTAGAAATATTATCCAATTCAATGTTTTT